>NZ_QSKB01000003.1:0-97720 GCF_003469085.1 Collinsella sp. AM29-10AC | reverse complement strand
CATGAAAAGAGGACGGCATAGACCTTCTGGTCATGCCGTCCTCTTTGAATGACAAGTTGTCGCTCTGGTGGGCGCGCAGCGTCGAGCAGTTGCGCGGTTTGGTAAAACCGCGCAACCCAATTAGAAGCGGTTGCCGCGGAAGCCGCCACCGTTGCGGCCGCCGCGATCACCACCGCGACCGCCGCGGTCGCCGCCACGGTTGCCGCCGAAGCCGCCACGGTTGCCACCGCGGTCGCCATAGCCACCACGGTTGCCGCCAAAGCCGCCGCGACCGCCACGGTCGCCGCCACGGTCACCAAAGCCGCCACGGCCGCCACGATCGCCACCGCGACCGCCACGGTCACCGCCGCGGCCACCGCGATCGCCAAAGCCACCGCGGCCACCACGGTCGCCGCCACGGCCACCGCGATCGTCACGGCCACCGCGAGGACCGCGGTCCTCGTCCAGGCCCATGGCGACGAGCGGAGCGATAACCTTATCGAGAGCGGCCATCAACTCGGTGGCCTCCTCGTAAGAAAGCTCGGGCAGGAGCTTCTCCTTCTTGTTGGCAAGCTCGACCAGGCCCTCGGCGGCATCCTCGGCAGCGAAGACGACGATCTTGCGCATATCGCCCTCGGCGTCGTCGATGCGGCCGACCAGATCGGCAGCCTCGGCCTCGGCCATCAGGCCATCGAGCTCACGAAGGCGCATGCCCAGCAGGTCGGACATCTCCTTCTGCTCCATCTTGGGCTTGAGGTCAAGAAGCTTGATGGCGCGCTCGATGTTCGCCATGCGCTCAGCCTTGGCCTCCTCCTCCTTGGAAATAGCAAAGCGACGGCTGCGCAGCAGGCGGGCGGCCTTCTGCATCTTGTCCATCAGCTCTTCGTCATCGTAATCAGCGGCGGCCTCGACAACCTCGGCCTCCTCCTCGGCGGAAACCTCGTCAGCAGCCTCAACCTCGGCAGCTTCGGTCTCCACGGTCTCGACTGCCTCGACCTCGGCAGCCATGGTCTCGTTCTCGGTCTCGTTCATGATCTCTTCGTTCTCAGACATGAGACTCCTTCTTGGCCCTCTCGGGCATCATCGCCCCATTCGCGGGGCCCGTCGCGCACTCTTTGCGCTTTATACATTCATGCCTCTCGGCAAAACGTCCATTAGTTTATGGTGTCGCCATCCAATCTAGCTGCAGAATCTATGTGCACACATTAATGCGACATGTGCGACTCGCGGCGAGCGTACACCAGCGACACCGCGAACCCGACAACGGCAATCACGGCCGCTACGCGCACGGCGGCTGCAAATCCAATCGCCTGGGCAACGTCCGCCGCAACGCCAGTGGCGCCGGCAACCGCCGAAGAACTCGAGAGCAGGCCGATAAACAGGGACGGGCCAAACGACGCGGCAATCATGTTCCACGTGTTGAGCAATGCCGTTCCGTGAGGATGCTCAGCGGCGGGCGACGTCTCCAGGCCGGCCGTCTGCGAGGGGCTCAGCACCAAACCGACACCGGCATACACCACAACAGTCAGCGCCACGACAATACCAATTCAAGCTTAGTGTTCGAGCGCTCTCCAACATTTCGAACGAGCTTTGCTGCCGCCGCGGCGACCACGACACCGCCCACCAGCGGCACTACGAACACCGCCCTCCAGCCAAACAACGTGCACATAAGACCGCTGATCACGGGTCCAAACGCCGGCCCTAGCGTAATGCAGGCACCGCCCAGACTCAGGTACAGACCGAGCTTCTCACGCGGGGCGCAAGACAGCACCACGTTCATCATGAGCGGAAACAAGATGCCCGATCCCGCAGCCTGCAAAATGCGACTTGGCAGCAAGACGGTAAACGTTGGGGCGACCAAGCACAGGACTTCTCCGGCGACCAGGCATCCACATGCGAAAAACAGCAGCTTACGCGTCGAAAAACAACCAGACAGAAAGGCCATGATGGCCGTAAAGATCGACGTCACGATCATGTAGCCCGAAACAAGCCACTGCGCCGTGGTGGCACTCACCGAAAAGGCCGCCATAATGTCGTGCAGCGCCACGTTAATGATGTTCTCGTTAAACGCGGCAACAAAGGCTGCGATATACATAACGATGAGAAACGCCGAAGTGCCCGATGGCGTTGCCCTAACTTGTTGCTGAGATTTGCTCCCCTTGCATTTCCTTCCTCTTGGAACGACAGTCGTATCGCCCCAGAGGAACAGTCCAGGGCGAGGATGAGCCCTAGACTTACGCCAGACGCCGCACGCGACGAGTTTGGCAACATGGTCCAACGTCGAAAGATTGTAACGCAGACGCACAGCTTTCCTTCCGCGCTATTATCAAAAGTCCACGAAAGCATGAGACATGAGGAGCCCGCCATGATTAAGCCCATCATGAAATCCGAGTTCTTTTTGCGCCTGCCCTCCGAAGACGCAGGGCCCGATGATGCCGCGACCGGGCAGGACCTCCTGGATACGCTCCTCGAGCATGAGCACGAGTGCGTTGGCCTCGCCGCCAACATGATCGGCGTGCGCAAACGCATCATCTGCGTAAAGGACGGCAACAGGGCGCTGCTGATGTACAACCCTCAAATTCTTGAGCAGGTCAATGCCTATCAGACGAGCGAAGGATGCCTCTCGTTGATCGGCGAGCGCCCCTGTACCCGCTACCGTCGCATTAAGGTGGAGTATTTGGACGAGAACTTCGTCCACCGCATCAAGAACTTCTCGGGCTACACCGCCGAGATCATCCAACACGAAATCGACCACTGTTGCGGAATCGTTGTATAGTTCCGCCGTTCTACCGAACGGCGGACCGCTTGACGCTGCGCGAGCCGCATTCACACCAATCTGACGTTCAGCTTCAAGGGCGCGACCAAAAGGTCAGCGCCCTTTCGCTTCACGTCACCTTGGCGCAAATGCGGCTCGCTCGCTGTCGTTTGCCTATCCTGCGACGCTTCAGTTCTCGCGGCGGCACATATCTAATCCCCTACGACTGGCGATAGTGATCGAAGAAGTCAGCCAAGTCTTCGAGGGACTCCTTGAGCACTTCCATGCGCGGCAGGTACACGATGCGGAAGTGGTCGGGCTCGGCCCAGTTAAAGCCGCCGCCGCGGGTGATCAGGATCTTCTTCTCGTGTAGCAGGTCAAGGGCAAACTGCTCGTCATCGGTGATGTTGAATTTCTTGACATCCATCTTGGGGAAGATATAGAACGCCGCACGCGGCTTGACCACCGAGATGCCGTCAATCTTGTTGAGCGCCTCATACACAAAGTTGCGCTGCTCGTAGACACGGCCGCCGGGACGGATGTAGTCGTTGACGGACTGGTGTCCACCGAGTGCCGTCTGGACGATTGACTGAGCCGGCACGTTGGAGCACAGGCGCATGTTCGAGAGCATGTTGATGCCCATAATAAAGTCGCTCATGCAGCGCTGGTTGCCCGAAAGCACCATCCAGCCAATACGATAGCCCGCAATCATGTGCGACTTGGAAAGGCCGCTAAAGGTGACGCAGGGCAGGTCGGGAGCGAGCGAGGCAATCGAGACGTGCTCGTAGCCGTCCATGCACAGGCGGTCGTAGATCTCATCAGCAAAGATCATCAGCTGATGCCTGCGTGCAACCTCGACGATACCCTCGAGCACCTCGCGCGGATAGACGGAACCCGTGGGGTTGTTGGGGTTGATAATGACGAGGGCCTTGGTCGCGCTCGTGATCTTGGACTCCATATCCTCCAGATCGGGATACCAATCCGCTTGCTCATCACACAGATAGTGAACGGGATGACCGCCGGCAAGGGTTGCGCACGCCGTCCAGAGCGGATAGTCGGGGCTGGGGATCAGAATCTCGTCGCCATTGTCGAGCAGTGCGTTCATCGAAAGCTGAATGAGTTCGGACACGCCGTTGCCCGTGTAGATGTGCTCCATCTGAACATTGGGCAGGCCCTTGATCTGCGAGTACTGCATGATCGCCTTGCGCGCGGAGAACAGTCCGCGCGAGTTGGAATAGCCTTCGCAGTCGGGCAGCTGCTGGCGCATATCCTTAATGACCTCATCGGGCGTGCGAAAACCAAAGGGCGCAGGGTTGCCGATGTTGAGCTTGAGGATGCGCTCGCCTTCGTCCTCCATACGGGCGGCTTCATCGACGACGGGGCCGCGGACGTCGTAGAGGACGTTGTCGAGTTTGGTGGATTTAGAAAAAGTACGCATGGGGACGCTCCTTGCAATTTGGGCTGAGGGATTGAGTTCGGGCTTGGAAACGTTGCGGGGCGATGATGTCTCGCCTTGATCGGCGTCACCGGCGAGCAGCCAGGTAACATCGACCTCCAAAATACGGGCGAGCAGCTCTGCCACATCACGCCGCGGGATCGTCTTGCCGCTCACATATTGGCTCATCTGACTCTTGCCGAGTTTTTTGCCGAGCATCTCCGATGCGCGGATCACGTCCGACTGGCGAACGTCGCGATCGGACATAGCCTGTCGCAGGCGATCGCTAAACGTCTCTTGGGCCACAGGAACCTCCTTGCTGGCAAAGTTCAATTTATAGAACACGAATTGAACCAAGGTTCAATTTAGCAAGCAGTATAGCGCCGTGCTCTTTCGAAAAGTTCAATTTCAATAATAAAGCGAACCACACCTCGAGATTTATCCCAAAGCGACAACGGTATGCGCTCGCCTAGAGATATTCGAGAAAACGAGCGGCGGCAAGCGAAACGTCGGCCGTTCGATATATGGCGTTAATCTGCCGATGGGGACGTCCCTCGAGCGGACGAATGGCGACATTGAACTGGCAGCGCCGCGAGATGAGCGCCGGAAGGATGCTCACGCCCAAGCCGTCCTCGACCATGGCCATAATCGCATAGTCATCCCAGGTCGACAGTTTTGAGCGCACCGTCAGCCCCGCCCGACGGAACAGCGGCGTAATCTCGTCATCGGTGCCGCGTTCCAGCAGAATAAACTGCTCGTTGGCCAAGTCGGCAAGCGAGACGGCCCCCTCACTAGCAAGCAGAGAGTCTGTCGGCACCACCGCCATCAACTCGTCGCGCACCAGAGATCGCGATGTCATGCCATTTTCTCGGGACTCATGCGGGATAAAGCCCAGATCGCAGCGGCCCTGCGCCACCCATTGTTCAATCTCTGAATAGTCGCCCATCAGTAACTCGTAATCGACGTCTGGATAATCGGCGCGAAAACGCGCGATCACCGGCGGCAGCACGTGGGTCGCCACGCTCGAAAACGTACCGATGCAGATTTTGCCACGCATGAGCCCACGCATCTCATCCACACGCCGCTGCAAGCGAATGAATTCCTCGCAGAGCGCCTCGACAGCCGGCATGACCTGCCGCCCGTCGGCAGAAAGCGTCACGCCCTCGCGGCTGCGGTCGAGCACCTTAAAGCCCCAGTCGGCCTCGAGGTCGGCCACCATGCGGCTCACGCCCGATTGCGAATAGCTCAGGCGCTCTGCAGCACGCGTAAAGCTGCCGGCACGCACCGTCTCGAGCAGCACTTGCATCTTTTGGATATTGGTCTCCACGGTACACCCCCACCCTTGCATGAGTTTTTGTCATGTTTTCCATGCATTATATTCGCTTTTCTTCTAAAGCCAGTTCACCCATAGTGAACATGTTCGGATATATAGGGGATGTCAGCGCATGAACAACGGACTGTTTACGTACTTAGCAGCATTGCTATTGTTTGGCTCCAATGGCATCATCGCCGCTGCCATCGCGCTGCCGAGCTCCGATATCGTGCTCCTGCGCACGTTTTTGGGCGCTCTCACCCTTGCCGCCATCCTCTTCATAACCAAGCGCCATAACCTGCAGGCTCCGTCTCGCCCCCGTGAGGCCGCAGCGCTCATCGTCTCGGGCGCCGCGCTGGGCGCCAGCTGGATTTTCCTGTTCCGCGCCTATCAGACGATCGGTGTTGGCATCTCCTCGCTGTTGTATTACTGCGGCCCCATCATCGTTATGGCCCTCTCCCCGCTCATTTTTGGCGAAAAGCTGACCGGCGGCAAAATCGCCGGGTTTATCGCCGTTGCCTGCGGCGCCTTTCTCATTGCGGCACAAGGTCTAGGCGGCAATATGCCCATTGCGGGTATCGCTTGCGGCATCGCCTCGGCCTTCTGCTACGCGTTGATGGTCATCGCTAGCAAGGGTGCGCCACACGTCGAAGGCCTCGAAAACTCCGCGCTCCAGGTGAGCGCCGCCTTTATGACCGCGCTGGTCCTTACGCTCCTCACGCAGGGCGCCCCCTCGTTCCTCTCCCCCAGCATTGCCGCCGGCATCGATTGGCGCGCCGTCGCCATGCTCGGCGTCGTCAACACCGGCATCGGCTGCCTGCTCTACTTTAGTGCTGTCGCCAAGCTGCCCGTGCAGACCGTCGCGGTTGTCGGCTACCTCGAGCCGCTTTCGGCAGTCGTGTTCTCCGCCGTCCTTTTGGGCGAGACCATGACGCCAATCCGCCTCATGGGCGCCGCGCTCATCATCGGCGGCGCGGTCTTTTGCGAACTCGCCGGCAAACGCGCAAGCACCAAGGCCGGTATCGCCCAGGCAGCACGCGCTTAAGGGACATTTTCTCGGGGCGCATGCGGGATAAAGCCCAGGTCGCAGCGCCCCTGCACCTCACAGGAGATGCAGGGGCGCTTTGCACTGCAGTAAAGCTATGGGCTACGAACGACGCAGCTCGGGAACCACGAGCCTATCGGGGCTCGCGCCCTCGGCATCCATCAGGCTCACGTAACGAATCGACGGATCCCCATACATCGCGTAGTAATAATTGCCCGTGCGCGCGCTAAAGCATCCGGTATAGATAGTCTTCTCGAACTTGCCATCGCCCATCCTGGACGCCCCCTCAATCATCACCACGCCCTCGAGCGAGCGGAACATGCGAACGACGTTTTCGGTCTCGCTCTCCTTTTGCGGGTAATTGGCATTGAGGTACGCCGCCTTTACAAAACGGCTCGGCGAATAGCAATCGCCCGGAATGCCGCGCATGCCGGCACCGGCTCCATAGGGCTTAAGCTCGGCGCCACGCCATGTCGCCGTCTGCGGAAAATCGCTTGTGGCGGTGATATAGGTGCGCAGGTTTTCCATGTGCCACGGGAAGGTCGGCTGGTTGGCAAGGGTGTCGACCGGATCGTCGTATACATGCAGGCCGTCAGCCATCATCTCGACCACGATGCTGCGCTGGCTGTCGCCGATAATCCAATGGAGCAGCGACACGCCCAGCCCCTCTCCGGCAGATTTGGCGACAATCACCGTGTCGCGCAGCGCGGCCTCGACCTCATCGACCGTCGAGAACGTCGCTGCCACCCACAGGGGAAACTCATAGGCCGCGATATTGTTCTTGCCGTCGACAGGGCCCTCGGCATACTCGGCATAGCCGGGAAAGTTGAGCCCCGCCACAGCCAGACCCGCATCGTTACCACAGTCGAAAAACATGGGATAGTTCTTGTAATCGATGCACATGCCGATTACCGCGTGTGCCGCCGACGCATCGTCGATAAACGAATACGGAATGTGGAACCCGCGCGGCATCACGCGAACCTGTTGGCCGTAGTCAAAGCTCCAGTCGAGGTTGCGGCCCAGATACATGTGGCCAGAATTATCGGTAAATCGAATGCTCGTGCACATAGCGCCTCCTAGCTTTACGGTCCTGCTAAGGTTATTGTCACCAAACAAAAAGGCGCTAAACACAAAAGCCCGGACATGACAACAATGTCACGCCCGGACCAAAAGAGACGAAGTGCGGTGCTTTGGTCCCCTTAGACCAACTTTCCAAGACAGTGGTCGATCATATGCTGGACCATCTGCGCCTCGAAGCCCACAAAGTCCTGCTTGCGCTCGCGCATCTTGCCATCGACGATCTGGTCAAAGGCAACCTTGCACTTGATATAGCGCGTGGACTTGGTGACCTCCTCGTGCGTCAGGCAGCTCTCCTCCATCTTGCTGGCGCCCAGGCCAAACACCAGACGGGGGTTGTAGAGCACGTGGGGCTCGCCGGCGTCGTCCAGGTAGACGCAGACCTTCTTGGTAACGCCGATCTGGTTGGCGGCCAAGCAGCCGGCATCATCGAGCGACTTGATGGTATCGATCAGGTCCTGAGCAACCGACTCGTCCTCGACGGTCGCAACCTCGCAACGCTGGGACAGGATAGCCTCGTCGTGGCAAAGCTCTTTAATCATACGTTCCTCCATAGGGGTCGTTGTAACCGCTTAAGTATACGGTACCCACACATTTTCATGCGATAAATACCGTCCGTCTGTTACAAAGCGCCGAACATCAACATGCGAGGAACAGCAAGGTTGTAAAGGCGATATAGTAAATGAGTTCGTGTCAATCGGCCTAAACTCGGGGCCGAACAAGGAAAGGGTATGCATGGACGAACTTTTTCACGTCAGTGAGCGCAAGTCCACAATCGGGACCGAACTTCGCGCTGGACTGACAACATTCCTGGCGATGGCCTACATCATCGCCGTCAACCCCGCAGTGCTCTCGGGCGCTGGCATTGATGCGGGAGCGCTCGCCTGCGCCACCTGCCTGGGCGCCGGCATCATGACCATCTGCATGGGCATCTTCGCAAACCGCCCGCTCGCCTGCGCTTCAGGCCTGGGCATCAACGCCATGATCGCGGGCATCACCACCACCATGTGCGGCGGTGACTGGCACGTCGCCATGAGCGTTATCTTCCTCGAGGGTATCGTCATCTTGCTGCTCGTCCTTTGCGGCCTGCGCGAGGCCATCATGGACGCCATCCCCGTGGTCCTGCGCCACGCCATCTCGGTGGGTCTGGGCCTGTTTATCGCCATGATCGGCCTGTGCGACGCCGGCATTATCACCGCTGGCGCCGGCACACTCGTCGGTCTGGGCGACATCACCTCCCCCACCTTTATCGTCGGCATCATCTCCATCGTCGTGACGGTTGCCCTGGCCTCCCGCAACGTGCCGGGCTCGCTGCTCATCGGTATCATCGTCGCCGTTATCGCCGGCATCCCGCTGGGCGTCACCCACGCCCCCGAGGGCCTCATCGCCCCGCTCGATTTCTCGACCTTCGGCGCCCCGTTTGCCAGCACCGCCGACGGCAACATGGCTATCGTGAAGGTTCTGACCGACCCGATGCTGCTCGTCGTGGCCTTCTCGCTGCTCATGAGCGACTTCTTCGACACCATGGGCACCGCGATGGCCGTCGCCAAGCAGGGCGAGTTCCTGACCGAGGACGGCAATGTCGAGGACATCCGCCCCATCCTGGTTGTTGACTCCGTGGCCGCCGCTGCCGGTGGCTTTATGGGCGTCTCCTCCATCACCACCTTCGTCGAGTCCACTTCCGGCGCCGCCGACGGTGGTCGCACGGGCCTCACCTCCGTCACCACCGGCGTGCTGTTCATTCTCGCCGCGTTCTTCTCCCCCATCGTCACCATCGTTTCCAGTGCCGCCACCTGCGGTGCCCTGGTCTATGTCGGCTACCTCATGATGAGCGAGGCCTCCGAGATCGACTGGTCCGACGTGTCGCAGGGCTTCCCGGCGTTCATGATTGTCGCCGGCGTGCCCTTCACCTACTCCATCTCCGCCGGCATTGGCCTGGGCTTTATCGCCTACGTGATCGTCGCGCTCTTTAAGGGCGAGGCCTCCAAGATCAAGCCGCTCATGTGGATTGCAGCCCTCGCCTTCCTCGTCTACTTCTTTGTAGCGTAAGGGCAAGATTCACAATACCAAACACCAAAGCGCGGAGTCGCATCGAGCGGCTCCGCGCTTTGCTTTTAAAGCCAGGCACCGCGCGGGCGCGCGATGTATTGCTTCCCAAGTTTTGGACATTTTGCCCTCCAAACGGCACTACCGACGGCTACATCCTGCAGATATGCTGGATATAACCGCATAGGCCCTATGAGGATGGGAGTAACCATGGCCGCCTTGTTCACGACCCCCAAGCGCAATGACAAAACCTCAGGAGCCCATTTTGTCGAGCCCGACGTGCACCGTCGCGCACTGCTCGCGCACGGCAGCTGGCGCCGCGTGACGCGCCGCATCGTTGCGGGCGCCGTGTGCGCGCTCACGGTGAGCTCGCTGCTCATGCCGAGCATCTCGCTCGCGGCCGAGTGGATTGATGTTGGCGGCACCCAGTACAACGCCGGCACTGCGGCGGGCGACGGCGCCGGCACCTGGAGCTGGGACGGCGCCGACGACATGAAGCTCATCAACTATAACGGCGGTGAGATCAAGGCTGCAGGCAAGCTCAACATTGTCTATGAGGGCAAGAACACCGTGAAAACCGAGCCTGATTACACCGGAGCCGCCATCAAGGCGCAGGACGGCACTAGCCAGAAAGCAGAGTTGAACATAACGAGCTCGAATAGCACGGATGAGCTCAATGTGACAGCCGAGGCCGATGCAATTAAATCAACAGGCGACCTCTCCATTTCTGGCCCAGGCACTGTGAACACCACAAGCACTGCTTCCGACGGAATTGAGGCAAAGGGCGATCTCTCTATCACGGGCTCGGGCACCGTGAATGCAACGGGCGGTACCGAAGGCATCCAATCCAAGGGCAAGACCACCATCGATTCCTCTGGCACAGTGATCGCTAAAGGAGGCGAAGGTTACGGCGTCGCCGCGGGCAGTGACCTGATCATCAAAGGCGGTGGCAAGGTAGAAGCAAGCTCGATAGAAGAAGCGGCGATTTGGGCTGACGGCAACATCGACATCTCGGGCGGCAGCCAGGTCAAGGCAAGCTCCCAGGGAGATCTTGCCGTCGACGCTGAGGGTAGTCTCGCGGTCACGAACGCCTCCCTTGACGCAAGCGGTGTTGAATATGGTGTCTATGCCTACAAGGGCGTTACGCTCGATCATGCGACCGTGACGGTCCGCACAAGCGCGAGCGGCGGCCAGGCCATCGCCCTCATCACTGATGGGGACGACATCGTCATCAAGAATGGTTCCATCGTGGACGCGTTCGCAGAAGGCAAATTCTCGGTTGCAATCTCTACCAGAAACCACCAGCCAAACGTCGCTGGCGGCCACATCTACATCAGCGACTCCGTTGTTAAGGCTATGGCCCGCTATGTCGAGACCGGTGGCGATGGCCCCGATCACTACAGCAACGACCAAAGCGGCGAGGTCATCCCTGAGCCTAGGGGTCTGAACATCGGTATCTTCGCCCAGACCTACGAGGGCATCACGCCCGCGAGTATCTCGATCGTCCGCAGCAAGCTCACGGCCGAGGGAGACACGGCGGCAATCTTCGCTCTTGCCATAAGCGAGGATGGCAAGGCGATCGGCACCATCGAGATCGAAGGCGCTCCCATCCAGGCGCCCGCAGGCGGCAAGATCATTAACTATCGCAACAAGGAAGAACTCAGCGGCGGCATCCTCTGCGAGGCGGGTCAAACCATCGGCACGGGCGACGACGTGATCGACTCTCCCTATGACGCCGCTGTCGCCAAGAGCACGCTCACCGTACCTCCCGAGAAGATCAAACCCGAGGAAAAGTCCGGCGAGACCAAGCCCGAGGGTTCCAAGCCCGAGGGCGCAAAGACGACCAAGACCGTTGCAGTTGCAGCCACGGGAGCCAAGATCGCCGGCAAACTCGCAGCAACCGGCGACACCTCGAGCGCGGCCATCATAGCGACCGCCCTTGCAGGAACGGCCACCATCGTCACAGGCGCCCTGGCGAGTCGCAAACGCTCGTAAACACTTTTTCGCACAGGACGGGTGCATCGCGGCCCTTGCCTTCCTCGTCTACTTCTTCGTAGCGTAAGGGCAAGGCTACAAAAGCTGAACAATAAAGCGCGGAGTCGCCATGCGGCCCCGCGCTTTTCTTTTAGCGCCGGTCCCTGCACCGGCGTGCGGCCTATTTCTCCCCCATTTTGGCCATTTTGCCCTCCATACGGCACTACCGCCGGCAACATCCAGCAGATACGCTGAATCTAGTCGTATAGGCCCTATGAGAACGGGAGCAACCATGGCAGCCTTGTTCACGACCCCCAAACGCAATGACACTACCGCCGGAACCCATGTTGCCGAACCCGACGTTCGCCGTCGCATAGGACTCGCGCACGGCAGCTGGCGCCGCGTGACGCGCCGCATCGTCGTGGGAGCCGTATGCGCGCTCACGGTAAGCTCGCTGCTCATGCCGAGCGTCTCGCTCGCAGCGGAATGGGTCAAGGTCGGCGGCAACAAGTACAACACCGCGGCGAGCGACGAGGCCGGTACCTGGTCGTGGGACGGCGCCGACGACTTGAAGCTCAGCAACTATAACGGCGGCGAGATCCAGGCCGCAGGCAAGCTCAACGTGAATTACTCGGGAACCAACATCGTCACTGCCGAATGGATCGAAAGCATCAACGTTTCTCATGGCACTAACGAGAATGCCGAGCTCAATATCCAAGGCGACGAGGGCGGCACGCTCAGCGTGACATCTACTGAGGACGCTATCCTCTCCACGGGTAATATCAAAATCGACGGAGCCGGATCCGTCAACGCCACGAGCACTGGGTTTGATGCCATCAATGCCGGGGGTGATCTCGCTATCAAAGGTTCGGGCAACGTCAACGCCACGGGCGCATCGGATGGCATCAGGGCAAACGGCAATATCACGATTGACGACAGCGGAGCCGTCACCGCCAGGGCTACCAAGGACAAGGGTATTGGAACCGACAAGAACCTCACCATAAAGGGTGGCGGGGCAGTCGAGGCAAGCTCAGCCGATGGTGAGGCCCTTTGGAGCGGCGGCAATATCAACATCTCGGACGGCAGCCAGGTCAAGGCAAGCTCCGAGAAAGACGCTGCCATCGAGGCCAAGGGCAGCCTCGCAGCCACAAACGCCTCCCTCAACGTAAACGGTGTTGAATATGGCGTCTATGCCCACAAGGGCATCACCCTCGATCATGCAAACGTGACGGTCCGTGCAAGTAAAGGCAGATACGGTGGCGCCATCGCCCTCTTCACCTACCAGGACGACATCGTCGTCAAGAACGGCTCCACCGTGGACGCGTTTGCGGAAGGCGAGGTTTCGGCTGCATTCTCCACCAGAAACGATCGACCCAACGAGAAGGGTGGCCACATCTACATCAGCGACTCCGTTGTCAAGGCCATAGCCCGCTATGTCGAGAACGGCGACGGCCCCATCCCCTACAGCGAAAACCAAGATGGCGAGACGAGGCGCGAACCCCAAGGCGAGAACATCGGCATCATCGCCCAGACCAGCGAGGGCGTCACACCCGCAGTCATCTCGATCATCCGCAGCAAGGTAACGGTCGAAGGAGATACAGCGGCAATCTTTGCCCGTGCCATGAGCGCTGACGGCAAGACAATCGGCACCATCAAGATTGAGAACGCCGCCATCCAGACGCCCGAAGGCGGCAAGGTCATTGACTATCGCAAGCTCCGTGACGGCATCTACGAAGCAGGCCAAGCCATCGGCACGGGCGACGCCACGGTCGACTCCCTCTATATCAAAGCAGTCGCCAAAAGCACGACCATCGCACCTCCCGAGGTAGCCAAGCCGGAAGACCCCAAGCCCGACGAGACCAAGCAGAACCCCAAGCCTGAGGGCTCAAAGCCGACCAAGGCCGTTGCGGCTTCAACCACGAAAGCCAAGACTACCGGCGTGCTCGCGGCGACCGGCGACACCTCGGGTGCGGCCATCGTGGCAACCGTCCTTGCGGGAACAGCCGCTATCGCCGCAGGCACCATGGCGAGCCGTAAGCGCTCTTAGACGCCTCTGCGCACATGGCAGCTCCCGCGAAGGCCCCGAGCCCCAGCACCGTTTAACAACGCCACCGCCGAGCTCCCCTCCGGCGGTGGCGTTTTCCATATGCGTCCGCAGGGGATGCACGAGATTGTCTTTGGTCTAGCCCAACCGGCATACGCTGGCGTGCGACAATTGGGGCTGCCGATATCACAACACTGAGAGAAGCCCGTCATGGAAGCGCATCAAAAGCAGATAACCGTTTATTCGAATCATACGGAAAGCGCGCCTGTCATCTACCTTCCTGTGGTCGTGGGCGACGGCAGCGAGGTTTATAAGTGTTGCCGAGAGCTCGACTGTCCGCCATTCGCCCTCGTCACCATTGGCGGGCTCGATTGGAATCGCGAGCTGAGCCCCTGGGCATGCGACGGGACCGTACGCGATGCCGAGCCTTTCGGCGGCCAAGCTGCCGGTTTTCTTGATGAGCTGCTGAATCAGATAATCCCCCAGGTCGAGTCATCGCTTCCTCAGCCGCCCACCTGGCGTGGCATTGCCGGTTACTCGCTCGCGGGCCTCTTCGCACTCTGGTCCCTCTGGCAAACCGACGCATTTGACCGCGCCGCGAGCGCATCGGGGTCGCTATGGTTTCCCGACTTTGTCGATCGCGCCAGCACGGCGCCATTTGCCGGCAGCCCGCAGGCTGTCTATCTGTCGCTCGGTAAAAAGGAGACCAAGACTCCCAACCGCATGATGCGGCACGTACTCGACGATACGCGCGCAATGGAAAAGCTGCTCGGCGAACGTGGTATTCCCACGACGCTGGAGCTCAACCCCGGCAATCACTTTTCCCAGACCGACTTGCGCATGGCCCGCGGCATCCACTGGATACTGACGCATTAAAAATGGTGCCCACGCGCATATACGCATGGGCACCATATCTTGTTTTAGCTGGACGCAGTTGTTACTCAGCAGCCTCCTCAAGCTCGGAGACGTCAAACTCAAAGTCGTTACCCGGCAGGATGGCGTTGAGCACGATGCCCACCAGCGAGCCCACGGCAAGGCCGGAAAGCGAAATCGTCACGCCGCCCAGCTCAAGCACGATGGCGCCGGCGGTGCTGTACGCAATGCCGAGCGAAAGCACGAGCACCAGGGCGGCCACCAGCACGTTGCGGTTGTTTTGGAAATCGACCTGGTTCTCGATGAGGTTGCGGACGCCCACGGCGCTGATCATGCCATAGAGCACGAGCGACACGCCGCCGATTACACACGCCGGCATGGCCGCAATGACAGCCGCGAACTTGGGGCAGAACGAGAGCGCAATGGCACAACATGCGGCAATGCGAATCACGCGCGGGTCAAACACACGCGTTAGGGCAAGCACACCGGTGTTCTCGCCATAGGTGGTGTTAGCCGGAGCGCCAAAGAGCGATGCGAGAATGGTCGCCAGGCCGTCGCCAAGCAGCGTGCGATGCAGGCCAGGATCGGCGATGTAGTTACGCTCGCAAGTGGAGCCGATAGCCGAGATGTCACCGATATGCTCGATCATGGTCGCAAAGGCCAGCGGCATAATGGTGATGATGGCCGTCGTGGCAAGACCGCTATCGAACTGCGGGCCAAAGAGCGCAAACACGGTGTTATCCCACACGACGGGCAAGCCAACCCAGGGAGCGGCTGCGACGCCCGAGAAATCAACCTCGCCGAGCGCAGTCGCAACGGCATAGCTCACCACAACGCCCAGCAGAATCGGCACGATCTTGACCATGCCACGGCCCCAGATGTTGCAGATGACGATCACCGCCACAGCGACAACGGCAACAAGCCAATTGGTCTGGCAGTTGGCGATGGCAGAGCTTGCCAAGATCAGGCCGATGGAAATGACGATGGGGCCAGTCACTACCGGCGGGAAGAAGCGCATAACGCGCTTGGCACCAAACGCGCGAAACAGGGCCGCCAGCACCGGATAGAGCAGGCCGGCACAGGCTACACCTAGGCAGGCGTAGGGCAAAAGCTCGGCCTCGCCGTTGGGCGCGATGGCGGCATAGCCCGCGATAAAGGCAAACGAAGATCCCAAAAACGCTGGCACCTTGCCGCGCGATAGGAAGTGGAAGAGCAGCGTGCCCAGGCCGGCAAACAAAAGGGTCGCCGACACCGAGAGACCGGTGAGCACGGGTACGAGCACCGTGGCACCGAACATCGCGAATAGATGCTGCAGACCGAGTAGGAACATGCGCGGGCGACCGAGCGACGACGCATCGTAGATGGCATCGGCGACGGCGGGCGTCGAGGATTGGGACATGGATGTCCTTTCATAATGGAAGGGCGCTCGGGCATATCGGATTACCTGCCCGAACGATACGATCCGAACCATTGTACGCGATGCATGCCGCTCCGACCACGACGCCCCCTGCGAACGGCAGCACTACTTCCAGATGCGCTCGGCGATGCGTTTGACCAGGGCGATCTTTGCCCACTGCTCGTCCTCGGTCAGCTTGTTGCCAATCTCGCAGCTGGCAAAGCCGCACTGGGGAGACAGATACAGGTTCTCGAGCGGCACGTACTTTGCGGCTTCGCGGATGCGCTCGACGATAACATCCTCGTTCTCGAGCTCTGCGGCCTTGGTGGTCACCAAGCCCAGCACGACCTTCTTGCCCGGGGCAACGTAGCTGAGCGGCTCAAAACCGCCGGCGCGCGGCGTATCGAACTCCAGGTAGAATGCGTCGACATCCTCATGTGCAAACAGGTACGGCGCGATGGGGTCATAGCCGCCCTCGAAAGCATAGGTAGAGTGGTAGTTGCCGCGGCACACGTGCGTGTTAATGACGAGGTCGTCGGGCTTGTCCTCGATGGCGGCGTTGTTGAGCGCCACGCCCAGCTCGCTCACCCTTTGCAGGTCAACCGGGCTCATGCCAGTCTTGGACACAAAGTCGGTATCGCAGTAGATGCCCCAGGTGCAGTCATCAAACTGGATGTTGCGGCAGCCCGCGGCATACAGGTCAGCAATCACGGTGCGGTATGCTGCGGCAATGGCATCGACGAGTTCTTCGTCGGTCTTGTAGACGGCGTGCAGACTCTCCTGCTGGCCATCGCAGCGGTCGAGTGTGACTTCGGAGAACGTCTGGATCGGCGCCGGAATGGTCTGGCGCGCGACCTGGCCCTCTCCCTCGAGCGACTTGATAAATTTGAAGTGCTCGACGAACGGATGATTCTCACCGCTAATGGGACCGGTTACCACGGCGGTGTCGGCGGTAGTCTCCTCATCGTGGAACATGTAGCCCGTGCGCGAGGCGCGGCGCTCAATGCCGTTGAGGCCCCACATAAAATCGAGGTGCCAGTAGCTGCGGCGGAACTCGCCATCGGTAATCACCTGCAGGCCGGCAGCCTTCTGCTTGGCCACTAAGTCGCGGATGGCCTCGTCCTCGACGGCCTTAAGGCCGGAAGCGTCGAGTTTACCCGCGACATAGGCGGCACGGGCGTCCTTTACAGCCTGCGGACGAAGAAAACTGCCGACGATATCGGCACGAAACGGCGCGTTCGGTTGAATCGAAGTGCTCATAGATATCTCCCTTTGCATTGGTTGCTTTACTGGGACAGAGTATGAGCGCTCATATGGACATCGTAAAATATGCGTTTATATCAGTTTGATATAGATGCTTCCTATATTAGTTGGGACTGCCATAAAGAGATTTGACCCGTGCAGAACGCAGCAGTCTAGATGTGCTGACGAATCGCTTCGATATAGGCCTGCCCGTAGCGCGTAAGTGTCGTGTTCTTGCGCGTGATGATGCCGATCTCCATGTACTCGTCTACATCGAGCGGAATGGAGATAATGCCGGGGCCGTTAAGTTCATGGCTGATCACGCCCGAACACACCGTGTAACCGTTAAGGCCCATAGCTAGGTTGAACAGCGTCGCACGGTCGCGCACGCGGATATTCTTGCGGCGCTCAAAGGTCGAGGTCAGCTCCTCGGAATAGTAAAACGAGTTGTAGCTGCCCTGCTCATAGGACAGGAACGGGTAGTCTTCCAAGTCCTCGAGCGTCACACTCGAGCGACCCGCCAGCGGATGGTCGGAGCACACAAAGACATGCGGCGTAGCGCAGAAGAGTCCTTCGAATACGAGCTCGTTGGCCGCCAGCATGCGCTCGATGACCTCGCGATTGTGCTCCGACAGATACAGGATGCCGAGCTCGCTTTTCATATGCGCGACGTCCTCGATAATCTCGTGGGTCTGCTCCTCGCGCAGGGTAAAGTCGTAGCGCGCGGCATCGAACTCGCGGATCACATCGACAAATGCATTAACGGCAAAGGAATAATGCTGGCAGCTCACACTAAAGTGCGGCACCTGCTCGGACGTGCCTTTGTACTTGCCCTCGAGCAGGTCGGCCTGGTCGAGCACCTGGCGCGCGTAGCCCAAGAAGGTCTCGCCTTCCTCGGACACAATGACGCCCTTGTTGGTGCGCTCAAAGATGTGTACACCCATCTCGTTTTCGAGATCGCGAATTGACGCGGTAATCGAAGGCTGCGACACAAAGAGCCGGCGCGAGGCCTCGGTGATGCTGCCGCATTCGGCAACTTTGACGACATATCTGAGCTGCTGGAGCTTCATGGCTTTCTCCCTAGACGTTCGTGACGTCGAAACCCGTCGCGTCCATCTGACGCATAAACGACGGCATCTCCCCCGTCGCGGCGCAGGCGGCAATCTGATGCAGAGCCCCGGCAACCGCATCATCTGCCGCAGCGCCGATATGCCAGCGCGCGGCAGCCGTGACGGCCTCGTTGGCATTGGCGACTGCAACGGAATTGGGAACGGCATCGATCATGGGCAAATCGTTATCGGAATCGCCGAATACGGCCACCTCGTCGGGCGTCAGGCCCAAAGCGCGCGCCAGCTCCAGCGCAGCACAGCCCTTGTCCCAGCCGGTCGGAAGAACGTCGAACAGGCGCACGCGGTTGTTGGGAAACACGAGCGAGAGCTCCGGCACCTCGGCGGCAACACGCTCGCGCAGCTCGGCGAGCTCCTCGCGCGAACGGGCACTCCAGATATTCGCCTTGTATACCGGGGCATCGTCAACGACAGGGCGACAGGGAGCCTCTTCGCCCTTGAGCCACGCGTTGCCGCCTGACTCCATGGCGCGACGCACACGCTCGGGATCGCTTGTCACGCAATAGGCGTCGTTGTCCCAAAAGTCATCACCCAGACGGTAGACCTTCAAATAGGTATCGTCGGTCTCTTGCTCCAGGTAGTCGGCCAGGCGCATAAGGGCATCGTTATCAGTTGCGCGCGAGGCAACCGCCTCGCCATCGACAAACATCACCTGGCCGTTGCAAAACGCACCGGTCGAGAAGCACTCGGAGCGATTGCGGAACATCCAGCTCATCGCGGACGGCTGGCGACCCGAAACCGGGCCAAAATGCAGGCCCGCCGCCTGCATGGCATGAATGCCCTCGATGGCGCAGTCGCTGGCGCCATCGTGTCCAGCAGGAATCAGCGTATCGTCCATATCGGTCAGAACAAGTTTGATCATAAGGTCCCCTCGGTCATTCTTTATCCCGTCTATTGTAACGACCTGCCAATAAGGGACAGGTTTATCTTGGCAGGTTTTATCTGGGAAAATGCAGCGCCCCTGTTGCCACCTGCCAAAATAAACCTGTCCCATATTGGCAGGTGCGCTAGTATAGGGAACAACAGATTCGATGCGGGAGTGCCGGCGGTGCAAACCACAAGGCTGAGAGGGCATAGGGCCCAATCCTTTGAACCTGTCAGTTAATGCTGGCGTAGGGAGCATGCCGCCTTTACAGGGGCGCTGTCTATGCACAGCGCCCCTTTTCTATGCCAAGGAGGCATGTGCAGTGATTGATTCGGAACAGCTTAAGCAACATATGGTCAAGGCCGTAGAGGAGATTCGAGCCACCAATCCGATGGCCGGCTCCATCACCAACACGGTGACGATCGACTTTGTCGCCAACGCGCAGCTCGCCGTGGGCGGTTCGGCCGCCATGGTCTATCTGCCCGACGAGGGCGAGGCGCTCGTTGCCGGCGGCGCCGCCATCTATCTCAACATGGGCACGCTCTTCCCCATCTACGAGCAGACGATTCCCCGCGCGGCCAAGGCGGCACACGACGCCGGCAAGCCCTGGGTGCTCGATCCGGTGGGTCTGGGCATCGGTAGCCTGCGCACCCAGCTGGTAAACGAGCTCAAGCAGTACAAGCCCGCCATCGTACGCGGCAACGCCTCCGAGATCATCGCACTCTCCGGCCTGTGGGGTCTTGAGGGCGAGTCGGCCGATCTGAGCCGCGTACGTGGTGTCGATACCACCGACACGGTCGACGCCGCCCGCGATGCCGCCGTGGCGCTCGCTCGCTACACCGGCGGCGCCGTTGTGGTCTCGGGCGAAGTCGACCTGATTACCGACGGCACGACCGTGGCCAAATCCCACGGCGGCAGCCCGCTCATGTCCAAGATTACCGGCTGCGGTTGCTCGCAGGGCGGCGTGCTGGCCGTGTACGCCTGCGCTGCCGATCCGTTTACGGCAGCCGTCTGCGGTACCGCCGTCTACAACGTCGCCGGCACGCGTGCCGCCGCCGTCGCCGATGCCCCGGCAAGCTTTAAGGTCGCCTTTATCGACGAGCTCTACCGCGCAACCGCCCAAGACATCGCCGATAACCAACTCGAGCTCGAGGAGGCATAAGCCATGTCCGAGCCCGCAACCAATGCCGGCATGAACACGCTCGTCGCTGTGGCCATCGCCCCGTGCGGCACCGGCGATGAACTGTCCGCCGAGGTCGCCGAGGTCGTGCGCGTCATTCGCGAGAGCGGCCTTCCCAACCGCACCACCTCGATGTTCACCGAGATCGAGGGCGACTGGGACGAGGTCATGCAGGTCGTGCGCGACGCGACCTTTGTGTTAGCGAACAAGGGCATCCGAACCGAAGTCGTGCTCAAAGCCGATATTCGACCTGGATTTACCGACACCATGACCGGCAAACTCGAGCGCATGGAAGCGCAGATCAAAAAGCAGGAGGAAGCACGATGAGCATCCGCGACAACCTTGATATCTCGGCCTATCTGGTGCTCGGCCCCGAAAACACCCTCGGACGCCCCGTGGGCGATGTGGTGGCCCAGGCGCTCGACGCCGGCTTTACCTGCATTCAGGTGCGCTCCAAGGTGGCAAGCGCCCGCGAGATCATTGCGCTGACCGGCGACGCCGCGCAGGCAATCGCACAGGCCGGCAAGACCGGTCAGGTCGCCTTGCTGATCGATGACCGCCTTGACTGCGTACTCGCCGCACGCGAGCAGGGCATTGCGGTCGACGGCGTGCACGTGGGCCAGAGCGATATTCCCGTCGAGGTCTGTCGCAAGCTGCTGGGCCCCGACGCCATCGTGGGCCTTTCGGCCCGTTGCGAGGAAATGCTCGAGTACGTCAAGACCGCCGACATGAGTCTGGTCGACTACCTGGGCATCGGCCCGCTCCACGAGACCGAGACCAAGCGCGACTGCGGACGCGCAGCCGATGGCTCCATCATCACCAAGAGCTTTGAGGACCTGGCCGCACTCCACGCGGCAAGCCCCGTGCCCATCGTGGTGGGCGGCGGCGTTAAGACGGCCGACTTGCCGCAGCTTAAGGCAACCGGCGTCGACGGCTTCTTTGTGGTGAGCGCCGTCTGCAGCGCCGACGATCCCTACGCCGCGGCCAAGGAGCTTGTCGACACCTGGCAGCAGGCATAGGCATAGGCCGAACAGCTGATTCGCAGCCTCATATCTTCAGCAATGGAAAGCGCATCCCAGTTTGGGCCTCCATTCCGGGATGCGCTTTCCGTATGCGACCCTTACCCCGCCAGATACGCTTCCAACGCCGGCAAAGTCGCCTCTGCATCGTGGCGGCCGACCTGGTAGATGCGCTCGAGCTCATCCGGTTCGCGGCACAGCGACGGCACCTTCACCGATTCGCTCGGCCGCACCACAAAGATTTCCCCGGCAGCCTCTCGACGTGCCAGGTCATCGAGCGTGGCATTGTAGACCTCATGCCGATGCTCAAGCGCTGCAACAAACTCCGGATAGTGACGGAACACGCGCCGCAGCATGGGCATCACGCTGTTGGGCTGCTTCACAAAGCCCGCCGGCTGCGTGAGTACCACGATATTGCGGTCATACCCCTGCGCAAACAGCCATGCGCTGGGAATAGAATCAGCCACGCCACCATCCAGATACTTATGCCCGTCAATAGCAACGGGACGCGTCGCCACAGGAATCGCCGACGATGCCCGGATCCACTCGATATCCCGCTCGTCGCCATAGGGCAGGTCGTGGTAGACGGCCTTGCCCGTCTCGATATCGGTGCACACGCACGTAAACCGCATGGGGCAGGCGCGATACGCCTCCAGGTCGATGGGATCGCGCTCGATGGGCACCTCGTGATAGGCAAAATCGGCATTGAACATATCGCCGGTTCGCAGCCAGCTGGTCACGCTCGCATAGCGTTTGTCGGCGCAATAGGCCTTGTTATAGCGAATGGCGCGGCCGATCTGGCGCGATTTAAAGTTGTAGCCAAATGCCGCGCCCGCCGAGACGCCCACCATATGGTCGCAGGTCAAACCGTGCTCCATCCAAACGTCGAGCACGCCCGCCGTATACATACCGCGGTAGCCGCCTCCCTCGAGCGCCAGCCCCACCGTGCGCGTCATATTTGACTGTGCCATGCGACCATCTCCGTTCCTGCGTTTTAAAACGGAACAAGTATACCCATCAACAAATATCGTCTCAGTCGCATTTTCATCGAACATCGTCGCGTTACCGTTTGGCGAATAATGGCCGCCCGCAACATGGGCACCCCTACATAATTCCATACACTTGTTTATACTACTCAGTAGTTATCAGCCGAGAGCACGAACCGACAAATAAACCCAACGACGCAGCAAGGCGGGGGCTTGGAAACACGCAAGGCGTTGAGCAGCAACGCATGTGCACAACGAGCTCGCCCGACGCAATCCGCCCCGACCTCAGAAAGCCGCTTACAGTATGGATAACGCCAGCAATAATACCGAAACGCTCGAAAAGACCATCCGTGACCTTCTGGAGCGTCAGGACGATCTGATCAGGACCGCCTTTACCGACGAGCTCACCGGACTTGGCAACCGCGGCGGCTTTACCCGTTCCTTAGAGGAACTCTGGGAGCAGGAACTGCCCGTGACCATGGCGTTTATCGACATCGATAACCTTAAGCACTGCAACGACATCTTTGGACATGACGAGGGCAACCGCTATATCTTGCAGGTGAGCCTCTATCTCAAACTGTATATGAAGGTGGACGAGGCGGCATTTCGTCTGGGGGGCGACGAGTTCGCCATCCTATCTACGATTGCGACCGAGGACGACCTTGCCGAACGTCTGGAACACTGCCGAACGGTACTGCTCGAAAACAACGCTTCCAAGATGCCTCACTCGTTTAGCTACGGAGTGGCACACGCCGACCCCGCCCTGGGCGAAGCCCCCAATCGCTTGACGAACGATGCCGATCATCGCATGTACGACTACAAGCTACGTCATGCCGTGCACCTTGATCGACGCAATATCGCACAAGCCCACACCGACGACTTCGAAATAAGCGATCGCATTTTCGACGCCCTTTCGATGCTCAACGAAGGCCGATATTTCTTTATCGAGAACTTGGACAAACATCGAACCCTTTGGTCACAAGGCGCCTTGCGCGATCTTGGTCTTCCTTCGGAGCATATAGACAACTGCCACGATTACTGGAAAACGCGTGTCCATCCCGATGACCTTGAGGCCTATACCAACGACATCGACCAAATCTATGACGGCTCCAAACATCGTCACGTCATGCAGTACCGCGTGCGCAATGCCGCCGGCGATTACATCCTCGGCCGTGCTCGCGGGTTTCGTATCGACGGCGACGGAAATGTCCCCTCGCTCTATGTCGGCGAGCTCGTCAACCACTCGCTTGCCGAGACCGTCGACGCCGCCACGGGTCTCGGAACACAGCGCACGCTGATCAACGCTATCGATGCCTGCCGTCGCGACCGTTGCGAGACGGGGCTTATAGCAGTGCGCGTTCGCGGCACGGCAAAGCTCAACGAGCTCTACGGGGCCGAGGCCGTCGACAACATGCTCGCCGAATACGCAGGCCGCATGCTGTCGATTACTCGCGGCAGGAGTCGCGTCTTCCGTTCACGCAACGCCCAGTTCGTCGTGCTTAGCAACAATTTGGATCACGAAGCATTCGAGCAACTGATCCAACATCTCAAAGAGGCCGTTTTCGCTCCCGTTCGAATCGCGGGCGACACTATTACCCCCGTCTGTCTTGTCGTTCCGGCCTTTTACGAGCACCTGACCAATCAAACGGCCGCCGTTTTAGGCGAACTCGACCGTCGCATTCGCACGGCCGGCGGGCTTGTTCCCAACGACAGCCTCCCCATACCCGAGGTGGAGCGCAAAAGCGCCATCGCCGAACGCATCGATCCGCTCACGGGTCTCTATCGACCCAGCGAGTTTATGCGCCGCGCCAACGAATTTCTCGAGACAAGGCGCAACGGCGCCTGGTGTATCGCCACCGTCGATATGGGGCACATGCGACTGTTCAACGAATGGCACGGACAGGCCGAGGGCGACCGCGTACTCGCCGATGTGGGCACGGTTCTCAAGGACATCGAGAATGCCGCCATGGGCGTCGCAGGGTACTGGGGCCAAGACGATTTTTGCGTACTCATCCCCTTTGAACACGACACCGTCCATCAGATCTATAGCCGCATTCGCCAGGCCGTGGCCAAGCATGATGACGGCGTGGGCTTCTGGCCGTCCATGGGCGTCTACCCCATCGACTCCAACGAGGAAATCACCATCGATGCGCAGGCCAAGGCCATGTTTACCAATCGGCGCGCAAAAAACGACTTTAAGGAGCGCATTGCCATTTTCCGCCCCGAGGAATACGAACACGAAATCGCGTTCCACCGCACGCTGACCGAATTCCAGTATGCGCTCTCAAACGGCCGCATTACCTACTACTTGCAGCCCCAGGTCGACATGGAAACCGGCGAGATCGTTGGCGCCGAGGCGCTCACACGCTGGATTGACAAGGATGGCTCCCTCATTTCACCTACCACCTTTATCCCCGCTCTCGAGGAAAGCGGTTTTGTGGTGACGCTCGACAAATATGTTTGGCAGGGCGTCGCCTCGTGGCTGCGTGAGTGCATCGATCGAGGGCTGCGCGTAGTTCCGATCTCGCTCGATGTGTCGCGCGTGGATATCCTTGCCTGCGACGTCGCCGAGCATATGGGGGCGCTTGCCGCCCAATACAACCTACCGCCCGAGCTCATGCGCATTGAGATCACCGAGACGGCTTATACGGGAGAGTCCGAGGCCGTGGATAAGCTGACGGCCGACCTACACACTCGCGGTTTCTCGACCTACATGGACGATTTTGGCACCGGCCAGTCTACGCTCGCGATGCTCAAGAACGTCAACGTCGACGTCATCAAGCTTGATCGCACGTTTGTGCCCACCGACCGCGATCAAAGCCGTAGCGCGCAAATCGTTTCATCAATGCTCGAGATGGCGCAATCGCTCCATCTGCCCGTTGTAATCGAAGGCGTCGAGACAAACGAGCAGGCGAACATGCTGCTCCAAATGGGTGCCCACTACGCTCAGGGCTTCCTCTACTACCGCCCCATGCAGGCAAAGGATTTTGAGGCATTGCTCGATGGCGGTAACAAAAACTGATACGCTCGCGCGCAAAACGATACCGCCGAAGGGGCGCTTGTCCCCATTGGCTAACTTATGCCCCCAATCCAAACCGAATTGGGGATATGATGCAAACCACTGTTGTGCCCAAGGAGGTTATCCATCATGAACGAGTCGTATCGCCTGGGCGAGCAATCGATCATTGCTTATCTTCAGCGACTTGCGAACGGGGTCTCGACCGCCGAGCTCGATGTTGCCGCGCTGCCCACGGAGCTGTGCGCCATCGGCGAGCAGCTACAGAAGACATTTGCCATCCTGCAGCAAGAACGCGAGCTGCTTGAGCGCGGCGCCTATATCGATTCGCTCACCAATCTTGGCAACCGTGCTGGACTCCACCGTTATGCCGAGCTGCTTTGGCACAAAGGCACCCCCTTCACCTGCGCCTATATCGATATCGATCGCCTTAAGCATTGCAACGATACGTTTGGCCACACCGAGGGCAATCGCTACATCCTGAGCATCTGCCGTGCACTCACCGAGACAATGGAACCCAATGACCTGCTGTTCCGTATCGGTGGAGACGAATTTGTACTCGTATCCCCCACGACAGATGAAGCCGAACTCGAGCAGCGCCTGGAGCGGACGCGCACCAACCTTATCGAGGCAACATCGGGCGGCAAAGCGCCCATGATCGCTAGCTTTAGCTTTGGCTGCTCGCGCGTCGACCCACTCGCTGGCGATACGCGTCGCCAGATGACCATGGACGCCGACCGCAAAATGTATCGCTACAAGCTCATGCACCGTGTGCAGCAGCCGAAGGAAAACGACGCATCCATGCGCCCAATCGCCGATCAGCCTCCCTGCAACGACCGGGTGTTCCAAGCGATCTCCATGAGCTCCGAGACGCGCTATCCGTTTATCCTTAACCTCGATACCGGCGAATCGCAATGGTCGATTAATGCCGTGCGCGATTTTGACCTGCCCTCCCAGCATCCCTATAACTCGCTCGATATGTGGCTCGCCCGCGTTCACCCCGAGGACCGCGACAACGTGCGCAGCGAGCTCGATATGGTGGTAAACGGCGCGTGGCACTTCCATTACATGCAGTATCGCGTCATGAATACCGCTGGTAAATATGCGCTGTGCGAGTGTACGGGCTACCGCTTGGATAGCACCGAAACCGAGCCCAACATGTATGTGGGCATTATCATCAACCGAAGCTTGGCGGATACGACCGATTCCGTGACCGGCCTGGGCGATATCCACGCCCTGGTCAACGCCATTGGCGAAATGCGTCGCGTGGCGCGCAAGGCAGGCCTGGTCGCCATCAAAATCGACGACATCGCCAAGGTCAATGCCCGCTTTGGCTTTGATGCGGGCGACCGCGTTTTGGCAGAAAGTGCCGCCTGCCTCATGGACTGTTCGCGCGGCAAGGGCCGTCTGTTCCGCTCGACCGGACCGATGTTCGTGGCGCTTTTCGATGACCTTGATCCCGAAGAGACCGACACGATCGCAGAAGAAATCGAGCGGTTCTTGGGGTCGCCCGTACTCTTTGGCTCATTTGAATATCAGCCGCCCATTCGTGTGGCCACACTTCATCTGGACGCCGTCGACCGACAGCCCGTTTCCATTTTGAACGAGCTCAAAGCGCTACTTGAAGAGGCACCACAAGTACCGGGCACCAAGCTGGACTAGCGTTATGGGGCGCATGATGGTTAATTTCCGATCTCAACCGAACACATTGGGCAAATAGGTCGTACCCGCAGTTAGCCGAACGTCCCCGCAGTCCCTCCCGGGGCCCGGGGGCACCGTTTCGATACTCTTGGTTTACTTTGCCTGATGCAAATAAGTGCTCAACAAGATAGAACCTATCCCTCGCCACGGATATGCCCTCGAGTAAATCTGTTAAGCCAAGCCTATCAAATTCTATTGACAATTGGCTGCATTGGTCCATTTTGTCGTCCAGCCACTTCCGCTGGCTACCGCCTCATAAACACAAACCTAACGAGCCGCACGAACGACAAAGAGGCCAAGCTGAACAGAAGTAGAACCAAAACTTCAAAAACGCTGGTATTCCAATCGCGTACCCAGTCCTCTACCGCCCACAAGAAAAACAGCAGCCCCATCCATAACGTCACAGAAGAAATCAGCTTTGCGTAAGGGCGTATATCAATCTCGCTCTCCCTTTTTGTGACATCATATCCAGCAATTGAGCAGAGCCATCTTCCTCTTCGGTATTGGATTGAAAGGACAATCAAGGCAATCGAAGTCATCAAGCAAACAGCATCCTCTGTTTCCATAGAGTTTCCTTTGCTTTCCATCCTAGTTACGCATTCACAATCGAATCAAACCAAGTATGAATTACTCGATAGCAACCGCCTTAGTATAAACCATAGCCGCCGCAGCAGCCCGCCTTCCAAGGCCTCAAAGCTCGCCATCGAGGGCGACCCGCCCAGACCCCTTACAATCTGCTCGCACGAGGCCCCGCACTCCAACATCCTCTGGACCGTATCCCGCTCGTACCTGGTGAGCGTGCCTGCCGTGGGCCCTCGGGGCCGGCATCGTGCCCCACGCCATCTGCCCGCTCGTGCGATAATCCTCTGCAGAAGTCACCGACAGCAGAGGGAGTTTGTGATGAAGGTTCTTTTGGTCAATGGCAGCCCCAAGGCAAACGGCAACACGGCCCGCGCACTCGCCGAGGTCGCCGAGCAGCTCAACGTCGAGGGCATCGATACCGAGATGTTTCAGCTGGGCGCCAAGCCTATTCGCGATTGCATCGGTTGCGGCCAGTGTGGCAAGCTTGGCGGTCGCTGCACCTTTGACGACGACGTGGTCAACGAGCTGATCGCTGCCGCCGAACAGGCCGACGGCTTTGTCTTTGGCTCGCCTGTCTACTACGCGCACCCCAGCGGCCGCATTCTCTCGGCACTCGATCGCGCATTCTATGCCGGTAGCAAAGCTTTTGCACACAAGCCGGGCGCTGCCGTCGCCGTCGCCCGTCGCGGCGGTACGTCGACGACCTTCGACGTGCTCAATAAGTACTTCACCATCAACCAGATGCCTGTGGTAGCGTCCACGTACTGGAACAACGTGTTTGGCTGCGTGCCCGGCGACGCCGACGGAGATGCCGAGGGTCTGGCCACCATGCGCAACATCGGCAAGAACATGGCCTGGCTCCTGCATTGTATCGAGGCAGGACAGGCCGCTGGCATCGAAGCTCCCGAGGCCGATCGCGCTAGGACCAACTTCATCAGGCAGAACGGCGGAACCAAACAATGAATATTCAAATCTTTGGCACCAAAAAGTCCTTCGACACCAAGAAGGCCCAGCGCTATTTTAAGGAGCGCCGCATTAAGGTGCAATTTATCGACCTGAAGGAAAAGGAGATGAGCAAAGGCGAGCTCACGAGCGTGATGCAGGCGGTCGGCGGCATCGACAAGCTGCTCAACCCCAAGGCCAAGGACGAGGAGACGCTCGCGCTCATCCAGCACCTCACCCCTAGCCAGCGCTTCGACAAGTTGCTCGAGAACCAGCAGGTTCTAGCCGAGCCCATCGTGCGCAACGGCAAAAAGGCCACCGTCGGTTATTGCCCCGATGTATGGGGAGCCTGGGAGTAGCCTGTGTTATTTGCCGGCGCGTGGGTATAAGAGCAGGCGTTTGGCATAAGATTCAACTGTAAGCCATGTCTAACAAAGGAGGGCACATGCCCAACAAACCCGTGAAGATCATCATGCTTACCGGATACCTCGGTGCCGGCAAGACCACACTGCTCAACCACATCCTCGCTAACGACGGCGGCATCCGCGCCGCCGTGATCGTCAACGATATCGGCGAGATCAACGTCGACGCCAGCCTCATCGCCGACGGCGGCCTTTCCGAGACCGACGACCTCATCCCGCTCACCAACGGCTGCATCTGCTGCACGCTTTCGGACGACCTTGCCAACCAGCTGCAGGGCATCGCCGATTCGGGCAAGTTCGACTACATCATCATCGAGGCCTCGGGTATCTGCGAGCCTATCCCCATCGCCTACACCATCTCAAGCTTCTGCGACGAGGCCAAGGTGGGCGGCCAGCCCAAGCTTGCACTCGACAACATCGTGGCCGTGGTCGATTGCGCCCGCATGTACGACGAGTTCAACGGCGGTCGCGACCTGCTGGCCGAGGATATCGACGAGGACGACATCGAGAGCCTGCTCATCCAGCAGATCGAGTTCTGCTCCACGCTGATCCTCAACAAGACCGATACCGTGAGCCCTGAGCAGATCGCCGAGCTCAAGGCTATCGTGCGCAGCCTGCAGAAGGACGCCGTGATTGTCGAGGCCCAAAACGGCGAGGTCCCCATGGAGGAGCTGCTCGACACCGACCGCTTCGACTTTATGCGCGCCTACAACTCCGCCGCCTGGATCGAGGCCATGGAGCATCCCGAGGAGCACGACGACCCCGAGGTGCTCGAGTACGACATCGAGACCTTTGTGTACTCGCGCCGCAAGCCGTTTGACCTGCAGAAGTTCACCGATTTTGTTGAGCAGGAGTGGCCCGACGAGGTCATCCGCGTCAAGGGTCCGCTGTGGCAGACCGGCGATCCGGACATGTGCTACATGTTCGAGCAGGCCGGCCACCAAATGCGCCTGATGGAGAACGGTCTGTTCGTTGACTCCGCGCCCGAGGGCGAGAAGCAGAAGATCATCGACGAGAACCCCGAGATCATGCAGATTTGGGACGACGAGACGGGCGACCGCATGACGAGCCTGTGCATCATCGGCCGTCACATGGACAAGGATGCGCTCATCGCCTCCCTCGATGCCTGCCTGACCGACTGGCACCGCGCCTAGATTTATCCAAGCGGGCATTTTTCCGCCTACGTAACCGCCAAACCACCACGAAGGTGCCCTTCGTGGTGGTTTTTCGTTCTGAGCCAAGGAGATTCATGTTCAACATTGTGCTGTATGCGCCCGAGATTCCGGCCAATACGGGCAATATCGGCCGCACCTGCGTGGTTACCGGCGCCCGCCTGCATCTGGTGGAGCCGCTGGGGTTTTCGCTCGACGACAAGACGGTGCGTCGCGCCGGCCTGGGCTACTGGCAAAATTTGGACGTGACGACCTATGCCGGCTGGGAGGATTTCCTTGCGCGCAACGGCCTCTCCCCCGCCGACGAACGCCTGCATCTGCTGACCAAAAAGGCGCGCCGCACCTATGCGCAAAGTACCTACCGCGACGGTGACTTTTTGGTCTTTGGCAGCGAGAGCTCGGGGATTCCCGAGCCACTGCTTGCCGCGGCGCCCGAGCGCTGCGAGCGCATCCCCATGTTGCGCGATTGCGACTCGCTCGAAAACGCCGACGCCTGGGAGGCCCACGAGGAGTCGCTCGGGCATACCGAGGACAGCCACGAAGCCATCCTTCGACAGGATATCTGCGGCAACTTCGTCAATCCGGACGACTACCGCATCAGCGCACTCAACCTCTCCAACAGCGCCGCCATCGTCCTCTACGAGGCTCTGCGCCAAACAGGCTTTCTGGGAATGTGACAAAGGGACGGTCCCTTTGTCACATTCGGTTATAGGTAGCGGCCGGTGATGCTTGCGGGGCATGCCACGATGTCGCCCGGCGTGCCGACGCAGACGATTTGCCCGCCTGCGTCGCCACCACCTGGGCCCATGTCGATTGCGTAATCGGCGTTACGGATAAGGTCGAGGTCGTGCTCGATTACGACGACTGTGGCGCCCTTGGCAACGAGGCCGTCGAACACACTCAGCAGCACCTGAACATCGAGCGGGTGCAGGCCAATTGTGGGTTCGTCGAACACGAATACGGCATCATCCTGCACGCGGCCCATCTCGCTCGCGAGCTTAAGGCGCTGCGCCTCGCCGCCCGAAAGCGCCGGCGTGGGCTCGCCGAGCGTGAGATAACCCAAGCCCAGGTCGTGCAGGGTCTGTAAGCGCGCCTGAACTTTCTTGAGCCCCACCGTAGCGTCGAGGGCCTCGTCCACACTTATGTCCATGAGCTGCGGCAACGTAAGCAGGCTCCCGTCCTTGCCCTCGCGATGGATATGCGAGGCCGCGTCTGCATAGCGTGAGCCGCGACATGACGGGCAGACGATCTCGACATCGGGCAAAAATTGCACGTCGAGCGATATCGAACCCGTGCCATCGCACGTAGGGCAGCGCAAGGCGCCGGTGTTGTAGCTAAATGCGCCCGCCTTGTAGCCAGCTGCCTTGGCCTCGGGCGTACGGGCGAAGGCGCGACGCAGCTCGTCATGGATGTCGGCATAAGTCGCCACCGTCGAGCGCACGTTGGCGCCGATGGGCGTAGCGTCAATCAGGTTGGCGCGTGCGATGCCCTCGGCATCGATCCAGCGCACATGGCTTGGCAGGCGCTCGCCAGTTGCCTGAGCCTTGAGCGCCGGGATGAGCGTCTCGAGCACCAACGTCGTCTTACCCGAACCCGAAACGCCCGTCACCGCGACGAGACGACCGCGCGGTATATCGACTTCGAGCGGTTTGACGGTATGGATGGCATCGGTCGCCATGCGGATATGGCCCTGGTCGAACATTTCGTCGTCAGCCACCTGCGGCCGCAAGCGCTTGGGCTCCGAGCGCAAAAACGGGGCGATGCGGCTGTCCTGCGATTGCTCGACCTCATCCACCGTACCGGCGGCGATCACATTACCGCCGCCCGCTCCGGCAACGGGGCCCATCTCGACCAGATAATCGGCTTCCGCCAATACGCGCGTGTCGTGGTCGACAACGACCACGGTGTTGCCGTCATCCACCAGATCGCGCATTACGCCTACCAAGCCGTCAACATTGGCAGGATGCAAGCCGATCGAGGGCTCGTCGAGCACATACAGCACGCCCGTCGAGCGGTTGCGCACCACGCGGGCAAGCTGCACGCGCTGGCGCTCACCCGTGGAGAGCGTAGCACCGGCGCGGTCGAGCGAGAGGTAATCGAGCCCCAGGTCGACCAGGCGACGAGCCGCGCTCAAAAACGAATCGCAGATATCCGTCGCCATGGGCTGCATCTCGGCCGGCAAGGATGCGGGCACCCCGCGCGCCCACTCAATCGCCTCACCCAGCGTCATGGCCGCGGCCTGCGCCAGATTGATACCACGCACCTGGGGCTGGCGCGCAGCCTCGGAGAGACGCGTGCCGCCGCAGTCACGGCACGGGCCCTCGCGCAAAAAGCGAGCCACGCGCTTAAGTCCCTTATCGTCCTTAACCTTGGCGAGCGCATTCTCGACCGTATAGACGGCATTGTAATAGGTGAAGTCGAGCGGCGTGGCGCCCTCGCCTTTTTTGGGAACGTAGAGAATGTGCTTCTTAACCGCCGGACCGTGGAACACAATGTCGCGCTCGGCGGGCGTGAGCTGGTTAAACGGCACGTCGGTGCGCACGCCCATCTCGCCGGCTACCTGCTTCATCAGATCCCACATGAGCGTACCCCAGGGAAGCACCGCGCCTTCGTTGATGGTCTTTGACTCGTCGGGCACCAGGCTCGCTTCGTCCACCTCGCGCATGACACCGGTGCCGCCGCAGGTAGGGCACGCACCGCCGCTGTTAAAGGCAAGGTCCTCGGCACTCGGCGCGTAGAACTCGCGGCCGCATGCGGGGCACGTGAGCGACAGGCCCGCAGCCACGTTAAGGCTCGGCTCCACACGCGCCCCGCAATGTGGGCACACGTGATGGGCACAGCGGCTAAAGAGCAAACGCAGACTGTTGTTGAGCTCGGTCATGGTACCAAAGGTCGAGCGCACGCCTGGCACACTGGGACGCTGATGCAACGCGAGTGCCGCCGGTACGTGCAATACCTCGTCCACCTGGGCGTGCTCGGCCTGCGTCAGGCGACGTCGAGTATAGGTGCTGAGCGCCTCCAGGTAACGGCGCGAGCCCTCGGCATAAAGAACTCCCAGCGCCAGCGAGCTCTTGCCCGAGCCCGACACGCCGGCAATGCCCACGAGCCTCCCCAGCGGAATATCGATATCGATGTCCTTGAGATTGTGGACACGTGCACCGCGCACCTCGATAGCCTGCGGGCTCATCTTCTGTTCCGTCACCTTTATCACCCTACTCATGCCATAAAACGCGGTCGCGGATATACTCGCCCAGCATGGGCACGGTAAACCGCACAAGGCCGTATCCGGCGGCCTCGATGACGCGCTCGCGAATCAGGCTTGCGCGATATTTACTCGCCCAGCTCTGGGTACGGTCGCAGCGCTCAATGATATCCGCCGTGCGCGTCGGCTTGTCCTCGTCAACCGCCATAGCCTCGATAAAGAGGCGCTGAGGGCTGCGCAGACCGTAATACAGAGGTGCGTCAACCGCTTCGTAGAACTCGGAGACGGCATCCGCATGGCCATTCTCGACATCGCGCCTTTCGATGACCTGCGAGCCACGCCGGACAGCAGACCGCCACATGTAATAGCCCACCAGCTGAACCATATAGGGATGCCCCATGCTCTTGCGCGCCGCAAGGTCCGCCGTCTCCGCGTCAACGTAAAGACCAGCGTCTTTGACCGTCTGGATATACGAATCGCGCACTTTGGGCAAAGATATTGCCCCCAACGTACGCTGCTGGGCACGCCGCAAAAACGTCACGCTCGGCTCTTCGAGCAGATCGTCAACCATACTGGGCAAGCCGGCGAACGCCAGCGCAAGACCGCGCTGGTCGCTATCGGGCAAGCCCGTGGCATCCTGGTCTCCGAGCACCTGCTGATAGAGGACGGCAAGAGCCGCCAGTTCCTCGATAGACACCGATTGTGCCTCGTCAATCGCAAACAAGACGCCCTTGCCCGGACCGAGCTTCTTGAGACGCTCGTTGACCAGCCCTCGCAATGTCTCGCCTTTTGCCCGCGCCGCCTCGACCGACATCCGGCCAAACGACGGCCCAAACTCCATTGACGTCACAACGGGTTTATTCGAGCGAAGCGCGTCGGCCAAGCGGTCGCACAAACCAAGCGAAGCGGAATCGGAGACAACCGCCCATCCGCGCTCGCTGGCTAGACGTTGCAGCTCCCGCAGGAGAACCGTTTTGCCATAGCCGCGGTTTCCCGTAATGAGCATGAGCCTGCCCGGCGCTCCGGCGCCGTTGTCGAGCCCTTCCTCAAAATCTTCGATGACCGACTCGCGACCGATGAGTATCGGAGGCCGCTTACCAGCTGTGGGCTTAAAGGGATTTGGATTCATATCGGCCTCCTCGGATTGGCAAACCCTGGTAACAGTTATACCAACTTATACCGAGTTATACCAATAGCATGTGACAAAGGAACTGCCCCTTTGTCACATGTGGCCGAAAAACTCGGCGTCTGCTGCTCGCCAGGGGCGGAAGGTGGCGGGATCGACCTTTACGTGCGCCGCAGCGGGTGCGTCGTACCATTTGACCGTGTAGCCGGCGCCGTGGGCGCAAAAGACCGAGTCGGGCGTGTTGGGCAGATCGGCCTCGGGCTCGTAGGCGGCAGCCTCGATTACGCGCTCGCCATCATGGCAAGCCGCATAACCGGCGAACTCCAGGTACAGATGCCCGCGACCGCTCGTGTAGGCAGCCACCTCCAGCGCATAATCTTGCACCTCGGATGCCGGAACGCGACCCACAAGCTTCGCCCGGTCTCCCGCCATCGTCGGCGGCTCGTACTCGGCACTCATGCGCGTGGCATCCGAGAGCGCCCGGCCCACGCACTCCCCCGGCACCTCGAGCTCAAAGCGATACCACGGCTCCAACAACACCGCCGCGCCGGCCTCGCGCGCCTGCATCAAACCCTGGCGAATCGCGCGGTACGTGGCCTGGCGAAAATCGCCGCCCTCGGTGTGTTTGGCATGCGCGCGGCCGCCCGCGAGCGTAATGCGCACATCGGTGATGGGCGAGCCCGTCAGCACGCCCAGGTGGTCGCGCTCCATAGCGTTGGTGAGTGCCAAACGCTGCCAGTTAAGATCGAGCTCGTCGGCCGAGGTCACGGTGCCAAACTGCACACCCGAACCCGCCGGCAACGGCTCCAGGCGCAGATGCACCTCGGCATAGTGGCGCAGCGGCTCAAAGTGGCCCACGCCCTCGACCGGCCGCGAAATAGTCTCCTTATAGAGAATGCCGCCGGGCTCAAACTCAATCGAAAGGTCAAAGCGATCGGCCAACACCCGCTGCACGACCTCGAGTTGCACGGCGCCCATCAACTGCAAGTGAATCTGCTCAAGATGCGTATTCCAGCTTACGCCGAGCATGGGGTCTTCGTCCGTCAGCTCAGCCAGCGCTTTAAACACCGCATGGACATCATGTTCGCCCGGGAGCACCGTATAGGTGAGGACCGGCGCAATGACGGGCGCATCGCACCCGGGCTCCGCACCCAAGGCATCCCCCGGGCGAACGTGCGCAAGACCCGTCACGGCACAAATACCGCCAGCGGCAACTTCCTGGGCAAGCTCGTACTTCTCTCCGTTATAGATGCGCACCTGATCGACCTTTTGCTCCCATGCCTCGGCGCCGGAACGCCCGTCAATCATCTGTTTGGCATGCAGTGTGCCGCCGGTCACTTTAACCCAAGCCAAGCGCTCGCCACGAACACCGCGGCTGACACGATAGACACGCGCGGCGAACTCCGGCGGCCACGCCTGCTCACGCATCAGCGTGCACATACCATCCAGCAGCTCGCCCACGCCCTGATCCTTGAGCGCCGAGCCGGCAAAGCAGGGAAAGAGCCTGCGCTCGGCAACCATGCGCGAAAGCGTTGCAACGGAAAGCTCACCCGTCTCAAGAAACTCCTCGAGGGCTGCCTCGTCCAACGCGGCAGCGTCCTCCCAAGCGGCGCCGCCCGCCAGCAGTTCGTTCGCATCGAGGCAGCCCTCGGAAAGACGCTGCCCAAGTTGTGCCAGCAAAACATCGCGGCCGGGATTCTCCAAATCGATTTTGTTGATATAGATGAACGTCGGAATGTCATAGCGCGCAAGCAGGCGCCACAGGGTTTCGGTGTGCCCCTGCACGCCGTCGTTGGCACCTACCACCAAAATCGCGTAGTCGAGCGCACGCAACGTGCGCTCTGCCTCGGCCGAAAAATCCACGTGTCCGGGAGCGTCCACGAGCATGACGCGGGTATCACCGTGGTCGAACACGGCCTGCGACGAGAAAATCGTGATGCCGCGCTCGCGCTCGATGGCGTTGGTATCCAGGTGCGAGTCGCCATCGTCCACGCGGCCGCGCTTGCGAATGCGACCCGCGCAGAACAGCATGGCCTCGGCCAGTGTGGTCTTGCCGGCATCGACATGCGCCAAGATTCCAACGACCGCTTGCTTCGACATGGCTCTCCTCTTATTGCAAGCCCGTCGCACTCGGCAACGGGCATCCTCGTTCCACACTGGATGATACAATTTACGGGCCGGCGGGCGAAGCGGGCCCTATCCCCCGACCAAGCTCATCGCCCTGCGTTGCCGCGCGGCGATTTTCGTAGGTTCGCGCCTTACGAAAGCCGGCACCTCCCCTTTTGTCTGCCCGGTCTCATCTGAGGCGGTAACAATGCGAGTCCCACAACGACGCGTTTTACCAAAAATGGCCCCACGCGGGGCCATTTTCATTTCGATGAAACGCTGGTATGTGACTCGGCCCTTATGCCTCGCGCAGCCAGTCGAACGCAACGCGCGGCGTGCCGTCGGACACATACACGACGCCGGCGCGCTCGAACCCTGCCTTGAGGCTCGCACCCTGCATGGGCAGGTTGTCCGCGTGCGTATCGATACGCAGATGGTCGGCACGCTCCTTGGCAAAGGCAAACATCGCGGCCGCGATACCGTGCACGGTGCCGTCGGACGCCACGCGGTGCAGCACGGCGTACGGAGTGTCGCTGCGCCACTGACCGTCCTCGATGACGTCATAGCACTCGTCCGGGCCCGGCAAAAAGGCAAACGTCGCCACCACGCGACCGTCGACTTCGCACACATAGCTGCCACCGGCGGCGATATCGGCAGCCAGCTGCTCGGCCGAAGGCGTGCCCTCGGGCCACTGCGTGGCGTTGCCATGCGCGCGCATAAAGGCGCGGGCGGCATCATAGATAGCCATGACGGCGGGAATGTCGGTCTCGAGGGTTTTTCTGATCATCACGCGGCGACCTCACGTTTATTGGTATCACTTTGATTGAGCAATGATACCAGCGTTTGGAAAGGGCAAGGAGCGGATGGGAAGCAAAAAGCGAGCCGCCTGGTCAAAGGCCAAAAGCGAGTTTTTGGGCGCTGCCACCGGCGGCGATATGAGCGACCTGTTTGCGCGCGAGGACGAGCGCCGCGATGCCCTGGACGCCGAGCGCGATGAGGCTTGGCGCTACAAATCGTGCGAGCGCAAAAACCGCTACGACACACGCGCCGAGGCCGAGGCCGTTATGGCCGACTGCGAAAACCGTGGACGGCGTGGTTTGGCCTGCTACAAATGCGAATACTGCGGCGGGTGGCATCTGACGTCGCATCCTTGGAAATAGGCTCCGCAACGGAGCGGCGCTCACGCAGCGGCACGGCACCGACACATCGCCGGCCATCACGCGCAGGCTACGGGCGCGGCGGCACCAAAACATCGTAGCGGACGGCCTTGCCCGCAAGCTGATAGCTCGGCTTAACGCCGGCAAGCAATGGGCCCTTCACCGGCCGTTTGATAACGACCTTGCGCGGCCGCACTGCAAGCGCAGTTTTAACCAGCGTCTCCTCATCGGCACACGGCTGTTCCAGATGGTGCAAGAGCTGGAACTTCTTTTTGACCGCCGCGCTCTTGGTGCGCTCAGGAAACATGGGGTCCAGATACACCACGTCGGGAGCCGCGAGCTCATCGCGCTCGACCAGCTCAGCCGTATGGCGAAGGCCGGCAATGCTGTCCTCGCCCGCATGTAAGTGCATGCGCGCCACGGCGGCCGCAAGCGCCGAATCATCTGCCGCGCGATCCAGGGCATCCTGGAGCAGCGCCGCGATCACGCAATCCTGCTCATACAGATCGACGGTAAAGCCCGCTGCCGCCAGCAGCAGCGAATCCTCGCCAAAGCCTGCCGTGGCGTCAATCGCCCATGGTTGTTCGATGCCTTTTGTGCGCGCAGCCTTTACCAACAGCTCTTGCTGCAGACGACCCTGCTTGAGCCGTGGAAGCATGCGGCCAAAATCGGCACGCAACTCCATCGTGCCGTCGGTGAGCGTAAGGCCCTCGGACGTCCGCACGAGCTCGAGCCCAGCAGCCCGAGCAACAGAAAAGGGATCGACGACGCCCATGGACACTCCTTAGCAAACAAAACGAATACATGGGCGCCATTCATGTCGGCACCCAACCGTCCGTTATTGTCCCACATGCGACATGGTCCACAGCATCCCAATGCAAAGCACCGCCATCAATACCGTGCACACGGCAGCGATCACAGAATCACTCATGCGCCTTCCCAGCGACCGCGGCTCATCCACTTGCTTGACTCCGTACATCATGGCTCCTCCTTCGGTCCAGCTCTTACCATGGCCTCATCATCGCAGCGCCGCGCATGCGCTGCCATCGATTTGACTTACGTCCAGCTTTCCTTTTTGAAAGGTTGAACCGTGCAGGCAAGAGACGCTTTCAGGCGCATGCATCGCCGCGTTGAACTACAATGTGCTTCACCATATGTGCAGCACATAGGGTGCGCCAGGTTGGCGTACTCGTATCGAAAGGACCAGCCATGAGCTTCACTCGCAAGACACTCAAAATCCTTGCCCTGATTTATTTTGTTCTGGGCATCGCCAGTCTCGTCATAGGAATCGCCGGCATCGCGACCGGCAAGTTCGAGTCCACCTACGGATCGAACGCCATGCTCGCCGCGGCCGTGATTATCGCCAAGGGCCTCATCGATCTTGCCGCGGGCGTTGCGGGCATCAAGGGTGCCAACAAGCCTTCGCAGGTTGACGGCGCGTTTAAGCTCGGTATCGTTGCTGCAGTCGCCACGCTTGCCCAGGCGGTGCTCACGCTTCCCGCGTTTGGCGGCGACGCCATCAACTTTGGCGCCTTTGTCATCGTGGTGTACGACCTGTTCTTTGTTCAGCAGGCGCACGCCGTCAAGGCCGAGAACAAGGACCGCCTGTAAGCGCTCGCTTCTCATAGCCTCTGCAGCCAAGCAACTAAAAAGGGCCGATCGCACATCTCCGCGGTCGGCCCTTTGCATTTGCCCAGATAAAACCTGCCAAAATAAACCTGTCCCTTTTTGGTAGATTAGTGGCGGTACTCGGCGATGATGAAGTCGATATCGGTTTGAAGGGTGTCCAGGTTTGCCAGGCGCTCTTTGTCGGCGGGGCGCGTACGGTAGTAGTACGGCGTCATCTGGAACACCGCCTCGATGTCAGCCTGGGTCTGGAGCGTAATGTTCGCAGACACCCGCTGCGTTCCCACCAACTCGAGCTCGGTCGTCTTCGGCAGCTTCTCGTCGTTAAGGTACGGCGTGTCGTAGAGCACCTCCTTGAGCCCAAACAGATGACGGGCACCCGGCACCACGGTGTAGAGCGAGCCCTCGGGCGCCAGCACGCGGGCAAACTCGCGCTCGTTAAAGGGAGCGAAGAGCTCGGTCACCATATCGAAGGCGCCATCGGCCACGGGGATGTCCTTCATATTGGCCACAAAGTAGGTCGCATCGCCGCGCTTGGCGGCCAGGCGCACCATCTCCTTGCCCAGGTCGAAACCGTAAGCATCCACGTCCGGCACCGCACCCATGGCGCTAGTGTAGTAGCCCTCGCCGCAGCAAATATCGAGCAAGGTCATGGGGACGCCTGCAGACGCCGCGCGCCCAGACACCTGCTTGCGCACCAGCTCGACCATCGCATCGCGCAACGGCGCATAGTAACCGCGGTTCAGAAAGTCGCGACGACTACGCGCCTGCGACTTGGGATCGCCCATGGAGTCGCCGCTCTTGGACGAGCGCAGTAGATACAGATAGCCCTCGCGCGCACGATCAAACCGGTGTCCGCCCGCGCACACAGCACCGCGCTCATCGTCCACCAACGGCTCATGGCAAACGGGACACAACAACATGGCAACTCCTTAGCGCGAACAACACAACGCCCACCATTGTCGCACGCCTTCCCCACCTAGTCATTGGGGACGTTCTTAAACGACTAGTCATTCAAGAACGTCCCCAATGACTAGTCGATTAGGAGTATCATCATCTGCGCAAATAAGCACGAAAGAGCATATTAGAGATTGAGAGCGTATGGCTGATACCGCGTCCAAGCACATTGACATGACCACCGGCTCACTGTGGCGCAATATTCCCCTGTTCGCCTTCCCCGTGGCCGCCACGAGCATCTTGGAGCAGCTATCGAACCTCATCGCCACGGTCATCATCGGTAACTTCTCAGGCGACCAGGGAACCCTCGCCATGGCGGCGGTCGGCTCCAATGTTCCGCTTACCAGTCTTATGCTCAACCTGTTTATCGGCATGTCGCTTGGCTCCAACGTGGTCATTGCCAACGCTATCGGCCGCAACGATCAGAACATGGTCAAACGCGCCGTCCATACCTCGATTTTAATGGCGCTCGTGGGCTTTGTCGTCATCGCCCTGGGCGAGATCTTTGCCGAGCCCATGCTCGCCGCGCTCAACGTTCCCGCCGAGACCATGCCACTCGCCTCACTCTACCTACGCGTCTTTTTGCTCAGCATGCCCTCGATCTTGCTCTACAACTTTGAGGCCGCAATCTTCCGCTCCGTCGGCATCACCCGCATGCCGCTGCAGGCGCTTGCCGTGTCCACCGTCCTCAACATTGGCCTGGACCTCATCTTTGTCCCCGTGCTCCACTGGGGCGTCGCGGGTGTCGCTATCGCCACCGCCATCGCCTATACCGTCAGCGCAGTCACGCTCTTTATCCGTCTGCTCAAGACCGATTCCGTCGTCCGCGTCACCCTGCGCGATCTGGCTATCGACCCCGTCGCCCTCAAGCGCATCGTCAAGATCGGCCTGCCCGCCGGCATCCAAAGCGCCGTCTTTGCCGTCGCCAACATCATCATCCAGTCCGCCATCAACAGCCTGGGCACCGAGGTCATGGCGGCATCCAGCGCTGCCATGAGCCTGGAGTACGTGTGCTACAACCTGCTCAACAGCTTTAGCCAGGCCTGCACCACCTTTGTGGGGCAAAACCACGGCGCTCGCCAGATCGACCGCTGCACCAAGACGCTCAAGGTCTGCCTGGTCGAAGGCGGTATCGTCGCACTCACCACCATCGTCATCATCGTCGGTCTGGGGCGCGAGATCCTGGCGCTGTTCAACAGCGACCCCAACATCGTCTCGATCGGCTATATCCGTGTGTGCTCGATCTTCCCGGCATACGCCTTTAGCATGTTCTACGAGAATATGTCCGGCTACCTGCGCGGCTTTGGCATCTCGCTCATGCCCGCCCTCATCACCATGATCTGTGTCTGCGGCATCCGCTTCTACTGGGTATTCTGCGTGTTCCCGCACTTCCGCACCTTTGCGAACATCATGATGGTCTACCCCATCAGCCTGGGCACCACGGCGTTCTTTATGGTCGTGGCGGTATTGCTCTGCCATCCGGCACACACCTACCGTCTGACGCAAGCCAAAGCGACAGCCCGCTAATCACCACACTCAACGCCACGCCAGTCATTAATTGACAATATGCGAGCTCATATAGTCGATAAAGTGCCTCGTGGCGACAGGCATGGTGTCCCAGCTGCGCCAGGCTGCAACCACGTCACGCGAAGGAGCATGCACGATGGGTCGTACGCGAATATCGGCCCGCATGCCCTCGACGGTACGGCGATACAGCATACTCACGCCTAGGCCCTCCTCCACCATCGCCATGATGGTGTAGTCGTCGGTCACCTCGCTCGTCACGTGCGGTGACAGCCCATGCGCCGCAAATGCATCGAGCACCAGGCTCTGTTCGCCCTCATCCAGCAGCACAAACGGCTCGGACGCTAGGTCGGCGAGTGTCACCTTTTCCTTTGCCGCCAGCGGATGCGCGGCCGGCAACAATGCTACCAACTCGTCATGATAGACCACGCGCTTCTCGAGCCCCGCGGTAAATCCGCGTGCCGTAAAGCAAAAGTCAACCACGCCATCGTGCACCCACTGGGCGTTGCGCGTGTAATCGCCCTGCTTGAGCGTAAAGTGAACGCCCGGGTGCAGGGCCCCAAAGTCGCGGATCACGCGCGGCAGCACGGTACGACTCACGTTGGTAAACGTCGCAATGCGAATGTCAGTCGACGAAAGCCCCAGCAACTCCTGACGCTTGCCCTCAAGCTCGGCCTCGGCAGTTACAATCTGGCGCAGATACGGCAGATACTGTTTGCCGTCGCGCGTAAGCGATACGCCCTGCTTACCGCGCTCGATAATCGTGGTGCCCAGCTCGCGCTCGAGCGCCTTGACGGCCTGGCTCACCGCGCTTTGTGTATAGCCCAGCTCATCGGCTGCACCCTTAAGACTGCCGCGATCGACCACCATACAAACAATCTGATACCGCGATGCCATCGTGCCTCCACATCAATGCAGCCGTAAAACGTTTTGCCAGCGCTTTTTCTAGCAACATTAGTATTTCTTAATCATACTGAAGATACATTCGCTTTACTACATCCACATCTGGGAGCAGAATCCTTTTTGCGAAACCGTTCTGTAACAAAAGGAGTCCCATGGATCGCAAAAAAGCAATCGCGCTCTCATTTTCCGTTCCCGTCGCATGGGGCTTTTCGTACCCCCTCATGAAGATCGGCATGGATAGCATGAACGCCACGAGCATCGTTGCGCTGCGCTGCATCATCGCCTTTGTGGCCTGTCTGCTGCTCTTCCACAAGCACGCGCTGCGTATCAACCGTGACGTGATGGTTCGCTCCGCCATCATCGGCGCCATCATGGCAACCGAGCTCACCTGTATGTGCCTGGGTTCCAGCCTCACCTCCGCCTCAACCGCCGGCTTTTTGCAGAGCCTGACGGTCGTAATCGTGCCGTTTGCCAACGCCGCCCTGCTGCGCCGCGCCCCCGAGCGCAAAGTTCTCGTCGGCACCGCCATCGTCACCTGTGGCATGCTGCTGCTCTCGGGCGCCGACTTCACCAGCCTGAACCCGGGCGCGCTCATCATGTTGCTCTCGGCCTTTGTCTATGCCGGCCACATCATTGTGGCGAAGCGCTTTGTCGAAGATGTCGACCCGCTGGCTCTGGGCGTTTGGCAGCTGGGCTTTGGCGGCCTGTTCTCGGGCATCGCCGCATTCGTCTTTGGCGGTTTCACGCTTCCCGGCACGCCGGGCGAGGTCGTAGTCGTCGTTGCCCTCGCACTCATCTGCTCTGCCTATGGCTTTATCACCCAGACGCTCGTGCAGCCCCACGTGCCCGCCGAGACCACCGGCTTCGCTTTCTCACTCGAACCGGTCTGCTCTGCCGTCTTCTCGTTCTTCCTGGTCGGCGAGGTCCTGAGCCCCATCGCCTTCTTTGGCGCCGCCCTCATCCTCACCGGCGTCATGGTGGCAACCGTCGAGCTTCCGCGCCTCCGTGAACATGGACAGGCCCGTATGGCAGGAGCGCCCGAGCGCGTCTCGTAGTCCCCACTCCTTATGCAGCCGCGGCATAAAGGTTTCCGGTGTGCCTTTACAATAGATGCCAACAGAGCATCTGCCATAAAGGAGCCCCATGGACACCGCGACCCGCAACCGCAACATAGCAACTTGGTTGGGCGATGCGCCGCAGCCGGTACGTGACACTACGAACCAGCTGCTCGAGCGCATCGCCCTTTTGCGTGCCGAGCAAACCATCTACCCGGCACAAGACGACATCCTCAATGCCCTCGTCTACACGCCGGCAGACCAAGCCAAAGTTGTCATCTTGGGTCAAGACCCCTATCACGGACCCAACCAGGCCATGGGGCTTTCGTTCTCGGTCCCCGCGACGCAAACCAAGCTGCCGCCGAGCCTGCGCAACATCTATAAGGAGCTCAATGCCGACCTGGGCTGCCCCGTTCCCGCCACGGGAGATCTAACGCCATGGGCACAGCAGGGCGTATTGCTCCTCAACACTACGCTCACCGTGCGCGAGCATGCCGCGAACTCGCACGCCAAGCTGGGCTGGAGCGCGCTCACCGACTACGTTATCGAACGCTGCTGTCAGCTGCCCCAGCCGGTAGTCTTTTTGGCATGGGGCCGCTTTGCCCAGCAGATGGTTGAGGGCAAGCTCGCCGCGACCGGCGCGGGCAAGGCAAGCGGCAAGTTCTGTCTGGCCTCCACGCACCCCTCGCCACTTTCGGCCAACCGTGCCACGGCAGAACTCCCCGCTTTTATGGGGTCGCGCCCCTTCTCGGCAGCCAATCGGCTACTCGAACAGCACGGCTCGACCCCCGTCAACTGGACTTGCCTCGGCTAAAAATCGATACATCAAAAACGCGCCCGACGGCTTTCCATCGGGCGCGTTTCCTATTCGGGCCAAATAAATTGGGTGCGGCCGGCCTCTCCGCCATCGATCAGCAGGCTCTGCCCGGTCATAAACCGGTTGGTCACGCCCACAAAGTAGATCCACTCGGCGATCTCTTGGGCGGTGGCCCAGCGCTTAAGCGGCGTGAGCTCCATAATCTGGTTCCACAGGTGTTCGTCTTCCATCACGCAACGGTTGAGCGGCGTGATGACGCCGCCCGGGTCCACACTGTTGGCGATGGCCTGCGGCGCCAAGCGGTTTGCAAGGTTCTTGGTGTAGGCGATAACGCCGCCCTTGCTGGCGGCATAGGCGGGAAACTCCGATCCCGTATGCCCGCTCGCCGACCCCACATTGACCACGGATGTAATGGCCGGCGCCGGCTTGGCGGCAAGCCCCTCCCCCACAAAGGCATAGCGCTCGGTCACGTTGATGGTGCTGCACAGGTTGGCGGCAATATCGTCGGCCGAATCCTGCGTGCCGGCAACGTTCACGATCACCTGGGGTTCAAGCTCGTCCGGAAACGAGTCCGGCTCGCGGACATCGACGATCAGATGGCGATAGTGCTCGTGCTCGACTGCCGCCGGCAGCAAATCAAAGCCCACGACCTCGTGGCCCTCGTCCAAAAAACGCTGCACGCACGCGGCTCCGATACCGCCCGAGGCACCCGTGATCAAAACCCGCATACTTGCTCCTTAGGCGGTTGCGTGACGCTCGAGGTACTCGGCGCCCACATTCTCGCGCTCCCAGCCACGCACGACCTTGTAGCCCACGGGGCTCAGGAAGACCTCACACAGCAGCTCGGCAACAGCGCCGGTCAGCGAGCACATAAGAACCTGCACCCAGGTCCAGCCAAAGAACGTGTGGCTCACCACAATGGCAAAGACCAGGTTGTCGATAAACTGGCCAACACCCGTGGACACATAGGAGCGGAAGGCGAAGCTCGCAAAGTTATTCTTTTTGAGCATACGGCCGAGCGACTGGTTGAGCGTGGAGTTAACGACGGCAGAGACGAGCATGGCGAGCGAAGATCCAAACACCACGTACCAGGTGCCGCCGATGGTGGCGTTAAGGGCGGTGTTGACCTCGATCATGCCCGTGTCATAGTAGGCGCCCCACATGCCGGGCGTGAGCGAGCACAGCCAAAAGCACAGGCTTACGGCCAGGTTGACCGCCAGCGCGAGGATAGAGATTTTGATGGATGCCTTGGCGCCAAAACGCTTGCAGATCATGTCCTGGCACAAAAACGAGACCCAGCTCACCACAAAGCCGCAATCGAGTGCCAGATACGGTAGGCTGATAAGCTCTTTGTTGGCCAGCAGGTTCATCATGATGACGCTCACGAAAAACAGCGAAACCGTTGCCGCGGGAATGCTCCGCAACAGGACCTTGTAGTCCTCCATGACCTTCTTGATCATTATGTACTCCTTTGGTTTTAGGTTTAACGAGCAGGATATCGGACCCGAACTGCTCGGCCGCCACGGTCTTGAGGCGACGGTGGGTATGATAGCCGCTCACGCGGCGGCAGGCAAGCAAACGGTGCGGCAGCCCCGCAGGGCCACCGCGCCGGTGCACTAAAACGTTACGTTGCCAAACTCCGACAGGACAAGGTCGGGGTTGTGGTCGGTCGCCCAGTCAACATTCCACGGACTCGTGAACAGCAGCAGCTTGCCGCCGCGCATGTCCTCGACACGCAGCGTGTCGCGCGTGAGCGAAAGACCCGGGATATCGATGGTGTCGGAGTCGTTTTGGATCCAGCGAATGTCCGTATAGGGCAGCGGCTGGCGACGAACCTCGACACGGTACTCAGCCTTGAGGCGGCGCTCGAGTACCTCAAACTGCAGCACGCCGACCACGCCCACGATGACGCTCTCCATGCCGGCACCCAGCTCGCGGAAGATCTGGATGGCGCCCTCCTGGGCAAGCTCCTCCATGCCCTTCACAAACTGCTTGCGCTTGAGCGTGTCGACCTGCGTAATGCGGGCAAACATCTCGGGGGCAAACGTCGGGATCTGCGGATACTGCACGTGGCGCTTGCCGGAGCACACGGTGTCGCCGATGCTAAAGATACCGGGATCGAACAGGCCCACGATGTCGCCGGCGTACGCCTCGTCCACGATGGCGCGATCGTCGGCCATCATCGAGGTGCCCGTAGCCAGCTTGAGCTTGCGGTTGCCCTGCACATGGAAGGCATCCATGCCGCGCTCGAACTTGCCCGAGCAAATGCGCACAAAGGCAATGCGATCGCGATGGTTCTTGTCCATGTTGGCCTGGATCTTAAACACGAAGCCGCTAAAGTCGTTCTCGGCGGGCGCGACCGGCTCGCTGGTGAGTGTATCGGTATAGGCGCGCGGCGTCGGGGCCAGACGCAGGAACTCTTTAAGGAAGGGCTCCACACCAAAGTTGGTGAGTGCCGAGCCAAAGAACGCCGGGCTCAGCTTGCCGCAGGCCACGGCATCCAGGTCGAGCTCGTCACCGGCGCCATCGAGCAGCTCGATGTCGTCCATCAGGTTCTTGTGGTTCTCCTCGCCAATAAGCTCGTCCATGGCCGGATCGCCCAGCTCGGCCTCGACCTCGGCGACCTTCTTGGTGGCGTTGGCGTGGCCGTCGCCCTCAAAGGCAATGACGCGACGGGTCTGACGATCGAACACGCCGCGGAAGTTGCGCCCGCTGCCGATCGGCCAGTTCATGGGATACGTATTGATACCCAGGACGTTCTCGATCTCTTCCATGAGCTCAAACGGATCGCGAGCCTCGTGGTCGAGCTTGTTCACAAAGGTAAAGATGGGAATATGGCGCAGCGTACAGACCTTAAAGAGCTTTTTGGTCTGGGCCTCGACGCCCTTAGCGCCGTCGATGACCATGACTGCGGCGTCGGCGGCCATAAGGGTACGGTAGGTATCCTCCGAGAAGTCCTGGTGGCCGGGGGTATCGAGGATGTTGACGCAGGCGCCGTTGTAGGTGAACTGCAGCACCGAGGAGGTAACGGAAATACCGCGCTCCTTCTCGATGTCCATCCAGTCCGAGACGGCATGCTTGGCCGAGCTCTTGCCCTTGACCGAGCCGGCAGTCTGGATGCTGCCGGTATAGAGCAGCAGCTTCTCGGTAAGCGTGGTCTTACCGGCGTCCGGGTGGCTGATAATCGCGAACGTGCGGCGCGACGAGATTTCATCCGACAGGCTTGCCATGCGGATCCTTTCTTGCATTGAGTGCATTACGTCGTTGTAACCGCACCATTGTAGCCGCGAAATCCCGCCATAGGGCACCTATCAGGACAAATTCATTAGCCAAGCTCGCTGTGCACCTGGCAGTCGCCTCAAGGACTGTCTCGATCTGTAACAGTAAGACGGGTTTTGAGCCTCTACCTGTTACAGATCAAGACAAACCGGCAGGCCCGCCGGCACAATCTCGATTTGTAACATCTGACCGCCCAAATTGGGTCTAGCTGTTACAAATCGAGATAAACAGGAAGGCAGGGAGCCAATGTCTCAATCTGTAACATCTAGCCGCGCAAATCGACTCTTACTGTTACAGACTGAGACAAATAGGCAAGCGGGCAAATAAGATCTCGATCTGTAACAGCAGGCGACCCAAAACGGACCCAGGTGTTACAGATTGAGATTGTTTTGGAGCAAGCGCGGCGCCGATGGGCTATTCCACATTTAGCTCTTGCATAACTGTGCATAGTGTATATATACTGTGCTTACCGGTTATATACACGTGTAACCCAACAGCTAAGGAGCCGCTGTGGACATCATCCTATCCGATTCGAGCGATAAGCCTATCTACGAACAGATATCCTCACAGGTCAAAGCTCAGATCCTTTCGGGCACACTCACTGCGGGAGCCAAACTCCCCAGCATCCGCGCGCTCGCGAGCGATCTTGGCGTGAGCGTCATCACCACCAAGCGCGCCTACGCCGACCTGGAGCAGCTCGGGTTTATCTGCACCGTGCAGGGCAAGGGCTGTTTTGTCGCCGAGGGCAACCAGGAGCTCTTGCGCGAAAACCAGCTCTGCCATATCGAAGAACTGCTTGCGAAAGCGGCGAGCCAAGCCGAAGCCCTGGGCGTTACGCGCGACAAGCTGCACGAGATGCTCGACCTGATAGCCCCCGAAACCATGCAGTAGCCATCTGCAAGAAAGGCTATACCATGCAAAACCTTCTAGAACTCAAAGGCATCTCACGCCGTGTGAGCGACCGTTTTTCACTGCGAGACGTCACACTTGCCGTGGAGCCCGGCCAGATCGTTGGCTTTGTGGGCGCAAATGGCGCCGGCAAGACGACGACCATTCGCGCCGCGCTCGGGCTTATAAAGCTCGATGCCGGCGAGGCGCATCTGCTTGGACAGCGCTGCGACGCCAACGCGCCCGACGAGGCACAGCGCCACCTGCGCTCCCGCGTCGGCCTTGTCCTGGACACATGCCCCTTCCCCTCCACGCTCAAGGTGGGCCAGGTCGAGAGGCTCGTAGGCCCGGCGTACCCCACGTGGAGCTGCGAAACGTTCGCCGGATTCATCGACCGATTTGGCCTCGATCCCAAGACGAAGGTCAAGGACCTCTCCCGCGGCATGGGCATGAAGTTGCAGCTTGCCTGCGCACTCAGTCACAATGCCAAGCTGCTCGTTTTGGACGAAGCCACCGCAGGCCTTGATCCCATGGCGCGCGAGGAACTGCTCGACGAGCTGCTTGCCTTTGTCGCCGACGGCCAGCGCAGCGTGCTGCTCTCGAGCCACATTACGTCCGACCTCGATCACACCGCCGACCGCGTCATCTGCATCGATAACGGCTCGATTGTGTTTGACCTGCCGCGCGAGGACATTACTGACCGTGCTGGCATCGCTCACTGCACTCAGGCACAGGCCGCCGAGCTTATGGCTTGCGTCGAAGACGCCCGCGCCGCCCACCACGCCTACAGCGTGGACGTGCTTGTGCCCGACCGTCGCGAAACGCTCGAGGCCTTTCCAGAGATTCCCTGCGATCGGGCAACCATTGATGACTATCTTCGCCTCATGCTGAAAGGGGCTTCGAAATGAAACGCGCCTTTATGTCCGAGCTCGCCATCGTTCGCACGCTCGCCCCGAGCATCGCGGGCGTCGGCCTGTTCATCTTCGTCGTACTGGCCCTCGCCAACGCATCGGATGGCGATTCCGGTATGAGCGCCGGCGCCTGCGCGGTCAGTGCCATGTCGCCCATCATAGTCATGAGTTCGCTGGCCGGCTTCGACAATCAAAACGGATGGGAGCGTTATCGGGCGACGCTGCCCATCTCGCGCAAAGACATCATCTGTGCACGCTACCTGAGCATCATTGCCTTCTCGGCCGTTATGACCTGCGCCGCCGCGCTTTTGAGCATCATCACCTTTCCGTTCTTCGATCACATGGGCATGCCCTCGACGGGACAGATCGTCTTTGAGACCACGATAGCCTCCGCCGCATCGATGCTCATCTCCCTCATGATGGTGTTTCTGGCACAGCCGCTGTTCTTTCGATTTGGACACATGGAGGCGCTGCGCCTTTCCGTCGGCCTGTTTGCCCTGCTCGGATGCCTTGCCATGGCCACACTGAGCTCCTCCAACCCCATCAGCAACTGGCTCATGTCGATTGCTGGGGCGAATCCCGATCCCGCCGTCCTCGGCTGCCTGTGCGCAGGAATTGCCGTACTGGCCCTCGTGCTCTTTGCACTGAGTTGCGCCATCAGTACCAAGGTCTATCGAGCACGCGACCTGTAGGCAAGCGCGGTATCATCGGGCATGCGCCGCAGATCTGGCGCGGTCTTTTATGAGGAGGCGCTCAACCCGTGTCGTGGGTTACAGCAGCATTTGCATCAGCTTTCTTTGCCGGCATCACATCCATTTTGGCCAAATGCGGCATCAGGCACACCGACTCCGACGTTGCAACCGCCATCCGTACTTGCGTGGTGCTCGTATTTGCCTGGGCAATGGCGGGCATTTCTGGATCCATCGGAGCAATCGGCGCCATTCCCGCCAAAGCCTGGCTATTCCTCACCCTCTCGGGACTCGCCACCGGCGCCTCGTGGATCTGTTACTTTAAGGCGCTCAGCATCGGAGACGTCAACAAGGTTGTACCCGTCGACAAGATGAGCACCGTGCTCGCCGTGCTGATCGCCATAGTGCTTTTTGGTGAGACAGGCAACCTGGCGGTCAAGCTCGTGGGAACCGCAGTTATCACGCTCGGCACGTTTTTGATGATCGAGAAAAAGCAGTCCGTCGGCGCAGAGCAAAAGCAAGACCGAGCCTGGCTCGCTTACGCCCTCGGCGCCGCCGTGTTCGCGGCACTCACCTCCGTCCTCGCCAAGATCGGCATCGAAGGTGTCGAGTCAAACCTGGCCACGGCAATCCGCACCTGTGTGGTACTTGTTATGGCATGGGCAATCGTGGCTGCCAAGGGAAAGCTGGAGCAGGTCGCGCGCATTGACCCGCGCGAACTCGCATTTCTTGCGGCATCGGGCATTGCGACCGGCGCGTCGTGGCTGCTGTACTACTACGCCATCGCTGCAGGCCAGGTGAGCGTCGTCGTGCAAATCGACAAACTATCGATTGTCGTATCGGTGCTGTTCGCACGACTGGCCTTCAACGAAAAGCTGTCGCATCGAAGCGCCATCGGCCTTTTCCTCATCGTGCTGGGCACCGCCGCGCTCGCGATTTGGAAGTAGCGTCGGTGTCAGGCGAGATTCAGTCCACCCGCAAATCCGTGACACAGCGCCCACACCGGGCTTGAGATGTTTGTATTGCCCGCGCGCTACCGTGCTACTTGCGCAGCGGCTTGGGCAGCGGAATGCCCGCCGCGATGACGGCGGCGATGATCATGCAGACGATACCCTTGAGCGGGAAGCACATGAGCAGCAGGCCCACAACCATGACCGGCTGACGCATAACGACGCCCATCGTCGAGGCGGTGCAGACGGCGACGCAAAAGACCGGATCGGCGCCGGTGAGGATGGCAAGACCATAGCCCAGGCTCACACCCGAGAAGATAACCGGGAAGAAGTGGCCGCCACGCCAACCAAGGTTGATGAGGGCGGGCGTCAGCATGGCCTTAACAAGACCGGTCGCGATAAGCACGCCGGCGGGAATGGTCAGATAGGTCTCCATGAGCACGTCGGCTTGGGTCTCGCCGGCAAACATGGTGTAGGGCAGAGCCGTACCGCAGGCGGCAAGTACCAGACCGGCCAGCATTGCCTTAACGACAGGACGCTCTCCTATGGCCCGGGCAAACGTTTCGCTCGCGTGCTCAGAGACAAAGTACAGCCAGCCGCATACGGTGCCGACCAACGCCAGCGGAATGAGCCAGACAAGTTCCAGGTTGCCCACCTGAGCGGACTCGAACCTGGTCATGCCCATGCCGCCGCCCATAAGCTGGCCGAGCAGCAGGTAGGTACCCAGACCGCCGGCAATCGCGATGCCGTAGACCACGGTCTTTTGCGCCTTGGGCAGCTTGATGGTGATCTCGTCGGAGGCGGAATCCTCGTCTTCGTTGGCACCCTGACCGTCAGCACTTCCGGCGAGCGGCGCCACAAAGCCAAACACGGGCGCGGTAAAGAGTGCCGTCAGAGCAGCCTGGGTGCCCAGCAGCGTGAGCTCCCTAAACTCAGCTCCAAAGCGACGCATGCGGTCGCCGACCCAGCTGCACAGACCCGCGATAACGCCGGTCAGGCCGGCCTCCGGTCCAATGCTTCCGCCAAACAGCAGCGGCAGCAACGCCGCGAGCGAAAGCTTGCCCAGGTTGTCGTACGGATAGCGACCGTCTTGCTTAACCTTGGCCATTACCTGGTTGAGGTCATCGGTCTTGGTGCCCGTCATCTTTTCGTACAGGCCGATCAGCAGGCCGCCCAGCAGGCAGACGAAAAACGGATACGGCAAAAACCCGAACGGGCCGCTCGCGAGCTCGGGTGAAGCGACGCCCAGCATATGCGGGATCTCGGTCCATAGATAGTCGATACCGCGCTCCATCGCAAAGAAGAACAGCCAGACCGCGGTGCCCGCAAACGCACCGGTCGCAGCCACGCTCACTAAGAACAGCGCACGGTTTTTGGGTTTTGCAAGGGTATCCATCGGGACCTCCCGTGGTCAAATCGACAAAGATACGTTTTATTGTAGGACGAGCAGGCCTCGGGCGGGCTAACCATCTACGCCGCGAACGGTGCCGTTGGGTGCCGCACGAGCGATGAGCCTAAGGCTTAGGCGCCGATAATCGATGCGATTTGACGCAGGTCGTCGGCAAAGTAGATGCCGGTCTGGCGCTGCGGGCTCGATAGGCCCTTGTCGATCATGCGCCCGAGCAGCGACTTAAGATCGTTGTAGTAGCCCCCGAGGTTGTACAGGATGCACGGCGCATCGAGATGCCCCAACGACACGGCGGACATGACCTCGGCAATCTCCTCGAGCGTGCCCGTACCGCCCGGGAAGGCGATGAACGCGTCGCCGAGCTCGATCATCTTGGCCTTACGCTCGGCCATGTCACTCGTCACGATGAGATCGTCAATACCGTCGTGTTGAAACTCTGCCTCGATAAAAAAGCTCGGCTCAACGCCCGTCACATGCCCGCCAGCATTGAGCACGCTATCGGCAAGCGCGCCCATCAGGCCCGACTTGGAGCCGCCGTATACCAGCGCGTGGCCGTTGGAGCCAATCCACGTGCCGAGCTCTCGCACTGCAGGCAGAAACGCCGGGTCGTTGCCGACGCTCGCGCCCAGGTATACCGTGATATTCATATTCAGTCCCCCTCGTCGTGACGCGCGTCGCCCGTTCTAGCGTTGGCGTCGGCGATATTCGCGCACACGGCGCGACAGGTCGGCGAGCTCGTCACGATCGAGCTCTTCCAAATGCTCGAGATCGTCCATAAAGCGCGCCATGGTGTCCTTTTGACGCATCTTGATGAGCGTGTTGCAGTAGTTCACCGCCACGCCCGTGAGCATGGCGATGTAGAAGATGCTGATGACGCTCAAAACGACGGTGATAGCGCGGGCAACCGGCGTCTCGGCCGGGATATCACCGAAGCCGATCGTCGATACGGTCTCAAAGCTAAACCAGAGGCCGTCGCCAAACGTGAGGGTCGTGGGCTCGGACAGCCAGACGGCCGTCGAGCACAGCAGATAGAAGACGAGAAACAGGCCCGTGATGCGCGCAAAGCCAGCCTGGCGCAACACGTCAGCAAGCGTCCTCAACTTGTTCATCGCGACCTCTTTTCCCAGACGCCCAATCACATTCGCTCGGTATTGTCCCACGCCTCCCCCGCAAACGGAACTAGTCATTGGGGACGTTCTTAAATGACTAGTCAAACAAGAACGTCCCCAATGACTACCTGACCGTTTAGCGGTGCGGTGGCTGAGTGGGCAGGTTGAGCTGGTATCCTTATGTGATACTGTCTCGACTCGATAGGATTACATGTGAAACCTTCCGCCATCCTTCGTTTGGCTCTATATCGCACCCTAGCCGTCGCGGTTGCCGTACTCACCGTACTGAGCGCCGTCATGCCTGCCCCCGCCTTTGCCGCCGACTCCGACCACCAGGTCAAGACGGTCCGCGTTGGCTGGCTCGTCAACAACAAAGGCTTCCAGGAAGGCACGCCGGGCGAGCGCCTCTCGGGATGGGGCTACGAGTACCTCCAGACCCTCTCGTATTACACAAAGGGCTGGCAATACGAATACGTTAGCGGCACCTTCTCCGAGCTTATGGACATGCTCGAGGCAGGCGAAATCGACCTCATGCCCAACATCTCGTATTCGGCAGAACGCGAGCAGAAGCTGCTCTTTTCCTCAAATCCCGAGGGCACCGAGCGCTACTATATCTACGCCAGGCCCGACCGCGACGATCTAGCCAAGGGTGACCCTCAGGCGCTCCAAGGCCTCACCATCGGCTGCAACTCTGGCGTTATGCAAACTATCGTCGGCCAGCAGTGGCTCGCCAACGAAGACGTTACCTGCACCTATAAAGAAATCGACACCGGCAGCGCCCTCTTTGAGGCGCTTGCAGACGGCGAGGTCGACGCCGTCATCATGAACGACACCATTTCGTCGCCCGATGCGTCACCCATGTTCTACGTAGGCTCGAGCGACTACTATTTTGCCGTTCCCAAAAGCCGCCCTGACCTGATGAACGACATCAACGCCGCCATGACGACCATCGCCCGCGATAACCCGCGCTATAACGAGGAAGTCAAAACGAGTTACTCGACCCAAAACAGTGGCTCGTCATCGCTCACCGGCACCGAGACCACCTGGCTCAAAGAAAACGGCAATACCATCACGCTCGGCTATCTTAAAAACCAACTTCCCTACTGTACGCAAAATGACGACGGCGAGATGGAAGGGTCGCTCGCCTCGCTTGCAACGACGTTGCACGACAAGTTTGACATTACGGTCAAAACAATCGCACTCTCGAACAACAAGCAAATGATCAAAGCCCTTTCCAACGGGACCATCGATGTCGCCCTGCCGTTGTTTCGCGACTACTGGCTCGCCGAACAGACAGGGGTCATCCAGTCAAACTCGATGGGAACGGTTTCGCTGACCGCCATTCACAGTGGCAAAAACCTGAACAGCGACCTTAAGAACATCGCTTGTACAAAGAGCACAATCGTTAACCGTTTTGAGCTCGAAAGTCTCTTTCCGAACGCAACGGTAACCGAGTATTCGAATGACGGCGAGGTGCTCAAAGCCCTCGATGAGGGGAAGGCACGTTGCATCATTGTCCCCAGCACGCGCCTGGAAACTCTCCGCGACATCTACGACATCGAGGATTTCGAAACACAGGAACTCACCAACACGGCACAACTATCGTGTTTAATTTCGCGCGGCAAGCCCGAGCTGCTGGGAATCATCAATAAGGGCATCGTCAATGCAGGTGAATCGCTCTCTGCAAACAGCTATTTCCCCACATCGTACTCGGCGCAAGAATCGGATGCGTTCCGACTTCTCTACCGCAACCGCATCGTCATTGCGGCAGTCGTCATTTGCATTTTGCTCACCGGCATCGTCATCCTTGTCTGGTCGCTTTACCGCGCACAGGAGGAACGGCAGAAAGCCGATGCCGCCAACGCCGCCAAAACCGCTTTCCTCACGCGCATGAGCCACGACATCCGCACGCCGCTCAACGGCATCCTGGGCCTTATCGAAATTGAGGAATTGAGAGAAGGCGACATGCAGGTCGCCCGCGAAAGCCGCGCCAAGGCGCGCGTTGCCGCCAATCACCTGCTGTCACTGATTAACGACATCCTCGAGATGGGCAGGATCGAGGAGCGCAAAGTGACGCTCGAGCACGAATCATTCAACCTTAAAGAGCTGTGCGACAATGCGCTCGTACTGTGCAAGCTCCGCGCATCGGACCGCGGCATAACCATGCTCGACACCAGCGAGCCCTACGCTGTCGACCAATATATGATCGGCAGCCCCACCCATATTCGGCAGATCCTTGTCAACCTGCTCGACAACAGCATCAAGTACAACAAGCACGGAGGCACCGTCACGTTCTCATCGACCATCAAACCGGTCGACGACGAGCACGCCGTGTTTTGCTTTAGCGTCTCGGATACCGGCATTGGTATGACATCCGAGTTTTTGGCACACATTTACGAGCCGTTTGCCCAGGAAGGCGACGATGCGCGCAGCAAGTTCCAAGGAACCGGCATTGGCATGTCTATCGTCAAATCGCTCATCGATATGATGGGCGGCACGATTGAGATTTCGAGTGAGGTTGGCGTGGGGAGTACGTTTGACGTCCGGATTCCGCTCGATATCGACAAGAACCCTCAGATAAAAGAATGTGCAGACACGCAGGTAAGCAGCTGCTCACTCGCCGGCATGAACGTCCTTTTGGCAGAAGATAACGAACTCAATGCCGAGATTGCCCAAGCTCTGCTCGAAAGCGAAGGCATCGTCGTGACTCGCGCCGCCGACGGCAACGAAACGGTCGATCTATATGTTGGTCGTCCCACCGGCAGCTTCGATGCAATCCTGATGGACATCATGATGCCGGGCATGGACGGCTACGAGGCAACCCGGGCGATCCGCCTGAGCGAAAAGGCCGATGCGGCCGACATCCCCATCATCGCGCTCACCGCCAACGCCTTTGCCGAAGACGCCAAGGCGGCACACGACGCCGGCATGAACGCCCATCTGCCCAAACCGCTCGACTTTAGCAAGCTCAAAAACATACTCGCCTGTATCAAGAAAAATGGGGCTGTTTCGCTATAGTTTGTGCTCAACCACCATGCGCAGTAGAAAGGAAGCCAACGATGTTTAGGCCCTTACGTCGAAAGAAACGCGCCATCACCGACGAGAAAGCGCGCGAACTGCTCGCTGCCTGCAAGCGCGGCGTCTTTGCCGTCAACGGCGATGATGGCTACCCCTATGCCATTCCCGTCAACTACTTCTTTGACGCCGAGCACGACAAGATTTATTTCCATGGCGCCAAGGCTGGCCACAAGGTCGATTCACTCAAGCATGATGATAAAGTCTGCTTTACCGTTTACGGCAACGAGTGGTACAAGGACGGCGACTGGGCTCCCTACGTTATGAGTACCGTTGTCTTTGGTCGTTGTCGCCTGGTAGATGAAGCGCCCGCGTTTATCGAGGACAAAGTCCGTCAGCTCGCGCTTAAGTACTACCCTTCTGCCGAAGAAGTCGAGGAGGAGATCGCCAAAGACATAAAGGGCGTCCAACTCTACGAGATTTCGATTGAGTATCTTTGCGGCAAGCAGATTCAGGAAAAGTAGCGAATGCGGAAAACGCGCTCGCTACCCTCTGCGCCCCATGCGCCCACGCATTTTGACGGCGTGGGCGCATGGGGCAGCACTCGAATCGAGCGCCCCCTATACCCCAAAAACGTAGCGGTCCAGGCGGTCGCACGCCTCCCTTACGCGCGAAAGCGGCAGCGCCAGATTCACGCGAATGTGGCAGGGCCCGTGGAACGGGCGGCCGTCCTGATACCCCACGCCCACGCGCGCCCCCTCGTCGAGCAGCCACTGAATATCGCGGCCATGCTCGCGACACCACTTGGTACAGTCCAGAAACACCATGTAGGTGCCCTGCGGACGTGAATAGGACACGCCCTCAAAATGCTCGTCAACGTAATCGCAGAAGTAGCCAACGTTGGCATCGATGATCTCGTTGAGCTCATCGACCCACTCGTAGCCCTGCTGCTGGTAGGCACCGATAAGCGCATGCATGGAGAGGACGTTCATCTCGTTGTAGTGAGTCTTGTTGGACACGGCGCACACGCGGTCGCGCAGCGTCTCGTTATAGATGATGTGGTAGCTGCCGACCAAGCCCGCCAGGTTGAACGTCTTGCTGGGCGCGTAGAGGGCAACCGTGCGTATGCGGGCATCCTCGCTCACCGACTGCGTCGGGATATGCTTGTGCCCCGGCAGGATGATATCGGACCAAATCTCATCCGAGATCACCACGCAATCGTGCTGGCGATAGGTATCCATGGCGCGCTCGATCTCATCGCGCTCCCATACGCGGCCGCAGGGGTTGTGCGGCGAGCAGAACACCGCGGCATGGATGTGGTTTTGGGCGAGCTTGCGCTCCATGTCCTCAAAGTCCATACGCCACACGCCCTGGTCGTCGAGCTTAAGCGGGCTGTGGACAATGCGATAGCCCGCGGCTTCGATGGACTTGGTAAAGCCGATGTAGGTCGGGCTGTGGACCAGCACCGCATCGCCCGGCTGGACATACGCGCGCAGGGTCGACACGACGCCGCCCAGCACGCCGTTCTCGTAGCCGATATGCTCCGGGAGCAGGCCCTCGACGCCATTACGGCGGCTCTGCCATTCGATGATGCGGTCGAAGTACTCGGGGCGAGGATCGAAATAGCCAAACATGGGATGCTGGGCGCGCTGAATGATGTGCTCCTGGACCGTGGGCACCGTGGCAAAGTTCATGTCCGCCACCCACATGGGGATGCGGTCGAAGCCCTCGTCGGGCGCGTTCGGAGCCATGCCGGGGATTTCACCCCAGGAGTCAACGGCGATGGCGTCCATGCCGTGGCGGTCGATAAGCGAAGTAAAGTCGTATTTCATGCTGAGCTCCCGTGCAAAGCGGATTGTTTTGGTAGGCGTTATTGTCCACCAGCGTGGGCGATTTTGTCATGAGGGTTTGGCGTTGAATTTGGCGGGCGCCGGCGAATAGCCGGCTAGTCCCGCGCGTCGTTGACGGCGATTACCGTCAACCTGGTTCCATCAACCGTAAAGGATATGTCGAGCCCAGCGTAAGCCAGATGGTAGACGCGGTTTGGCTCGTGTTTGCTACCCGCGCGGCGAGGATCTTGACGAAGGACCTCTATCAAGCCGGGGAGCTTTGCGGGCGGAATCATATCCTGCAGCGCTTGCGGGAACTCGATATCGAGCTCTTGCCACGGAGCATCCTCAATCCAGCCGCCGGTCGCATCTGGATGGCAATCCGCAAACGGAATGTAGGGCTTAATGTCGTAGATGGGCGTGCCGTCGCGCAGATCGGCCCCTAGCACATGGATGATTGGGCCATCGTCGGTAAGCTCGACATGATCGAGTTTGACGCAGGTAAGCCCAATGGGATTAGGGCGAAACGGACTGCGCGTGGCAAACACGCCCACACGCTCGGCTCCGCCCAGACGCGGCGGGCGCACGGTTTTCGACCACTTGGCATTGGTGCCGGACCTGTCCTGCGTCTTGGCATCGGTGGCTATGTCCTTAGCCGTGCCGCCGGGCGTTCCGTTTTCAAAACGCCACAGCAGCCATAGGTGAGAGAAGGAGTCCAGGCCCTCAACCGCTGCATTGGAGGCAAATTCCGGCTCAAAAACGATGCGTCCCTGCAGATGGGGCGCCAAAAAACTGTTGCGCGGAATGCCGAACTTCTGCGGCAGGTCGGTATGTATGCGTGCAATAGGTTCCATGCCGGTCATTGTACGGCACAGGCGCGCGGGGCGCAGGCTGCGATTCTCTCTCATCGTCATCTGCATGCAACCAACGGTTGCTTGGAAGGACATCGGCTGCCGCGTATGCTTAAGCAAACAAGCACCAGAAAGGAGCCGTCATGGCCTTTGCAGAAAAACTCATCGCCGTCCGCCGCGCCAACAACCTTACCCAAGAGCAGCTCGCCGCCAAGCTCTACGTCACGCGCCAAGCCGTGAGCCGTTGGGAGCGCGGCGAAGTCACCCCGGGCATCGACATGATGAAGCTCATTGCCGCCGTTACCGGAGAGCCGCTGTCGCACCTGCTCGAAATGCCCGAGCACTATTGTCAGAGCTGCGGCATGGTGCTCACGCCCGACGACTGCGGCACCGATGCCGCGGGCGCCACGACCGACCATTACTGCAAGTGGTGCTACGACCGCGGCAAGTACACCTACGACACCACAATGGAAGCAATGATCGAGGATTGTGCCCCGCGGCTGGCACAAAGCACCGGTATGTCGCTCGACGAAGCCGTCTCGCTCATGGGCGCCGTGCTGCCGCAACTGGAGCGCTGGCGCTCCGTGCAGGAAAACGAGGAGCGCTACGGCGCCGAGGCCCGGGCGCGCTACGGCGACAGGGCAATCGATGCGGCAAACGAGGCGTTGCTGGACATGGACCCCGAAACCTGGAACGACATGAAAGAACTCGAGCGCGCGATTTTGGGCCAGCTCTCGATTGCCATGGACGACGGCGACCCAAAGAGCATCGAGGCCCAAAAACTTGTTGCGATGCATCGTCGTTGGATTAGCCTCAACTGGGGACACGAGCCCCAGGACGAAGCATACCTGGGCCTCGCCAATGGTTATCTTGCGGACCAGCGCTTTGTTGACTACTACGACAAGCCCTGCGGCACCGGAGCCACGGCGTTTCTGGTACAGGCAATCGAGTCGTCGTTGACGCGTGCATAGACCGCGGCGGCTTTGGGTATTTCAATCGAAACCTCAACCGATTGGAGACCTATGGCTACTGATCACGAGCTCGCGCTCTACGTTATGACCGGCTGCCCGTATTGCATAAAGGTCAAGCACTTTTTGGCCGATAACGGCGTGACCATTCCCGAGCGCAATATCTCGACCGATTCCGATGCCGAGCAGACGCTCATCACCGTCGGCGGAAAGCGCCAGGTTCCTTGCTTATTCATTGACGGAAAGCCGCTCTACGAATCGAGCGACATCATCGCGTGGGTGCAGGAGAATTTGCTCTAGCACGCGCACTGCGGCCAGTTCGCGCCAACCGAGCCGAACCCATACGAACCAAACATGTACGCCAGCATCCAAAGTCGACATTTTTCGACATCTTTGGATGCTGACGTACAGCTTTTTGCATGGGCCCGACACAGGTAGTCATTGGGCTTCAACGCACTCCATCGCTCTATTCCCGGCATCAGCCAAAAGGTGCTCTCGTCAAACCTAAAGGAAATGGATGCCGTGGGGCATACCGCTCCACGGTTACCTTTTTGTGCCTTCTTTTTTAAAAACGATCCAGGCTGCACACTACTGTCAGACACACCCGAATCAATTGGACAGGAGGCCAGCCATGAATCAAGCCGAGCGTCGTGTTTGGCTTATCAACGCATTGCTCGATGAGCGACCGGATGGACGCGACGTTGCCGTTCCTGCCGGAGCCGACGAGCAGCGTGATTTGCTCAGAGCCCTTATGAACGTGCGGCCGCCCGAAGCGCTTACGACAGAAACCCTCGACATCCAGGACGCCTACCTGCATCAGCGAATTGTTGAGCGCGGCGGAGCGACCGATGCCGGCGCACTCCCCTACCGCAATCACGTTGCCGTCTGGCGCGGTGACATCACACTGCTTAAAGCCGACGCCATCGCCAACGCCGCCAACAGCCAAATGCTCGGCTGCTTTGTGCCGGGGCACCACTGCATCGACAACGCCATCCACACATACGCCGGCATGCAGCTACGTCTGACGTGCGCCAACCTCATGTGTAAGCAGGGGCATGAGGAACCGACCGCACGCGTTAAGGTCACGCCAGCGTTTAACCTGCCGAGCAGCCACATCTTTCACACCGTCGGCCCCATCGTGCCCAGCCATAAGCCCGGCCCGCGCGAAGAATTGCTACTACGCCGTTGCTACACCAGCTGTCTGGACGAAGCGACACGCCAAGGGCTCGACACGCTTGCATTCTGCTGCATCTCGACGGGCGTCTTTGGCTATCCCCAGCAAGCCGCCGCGCGCGTTGCCGTCGATACCGTTCGTCATCATCTAGACCATAACGACTCCAACCTTAAGGTGATCTTCAATGTATTTCTCGCGTCTGACGAATCAATCTACCGTGAGCTTCTCCAAACAGATCGCTAAGCTCCAAGCCGCACTCGATGCATCCGACGCCGTGATAATCGGTGCCGGCGCGGGTCTTTCCACCGCGGCTGGCTATACCTATTCGGGCGAACGCTTCGAGAAGCTCTTTGGCGACTTCGCTGCACGCTACGGCTTTGCTGACATGTACTCCGGCGGCTTCTACCCCTACGACTCGCTCGAGGAATACTGGGCATTTTGGAGCCGCTATATTGAGTGCAACCGATATGACCCCATACCCAAACCGGTCTATGAGCAGCTCCTGGACCTACTGCGCGACCGCGATTACTTTGTGCTGACCACAAACGTAGACCACTGCTTCCAGCGCGTCGGCTTTGATAAGCAGCGGCTCTTTTACACGCAGGGCGACTATGGCCTATTCCAGTGCAGCAAGCCCTGCTGCCAGGAAACGTGGGATAACGAAGGACTTGTAAACTGCATGGTCGGCGCCCAACAGGACCTGCGCATTCCGTCTGCACTTGTGCCCCGTTGTCCCCACTGTGGTTCCCCGCTTACGATGAACCTGCGCGCCGACGATACGTTTGTGCAGGATAGGGGCTGGTATGCTGCGGCCGATCGCTACCAGGATTTCCTGCGCCGCCACAGCAATATGCGCATTCTGTTCTTTGAGCTTGGCGTAGGCGGCAATACGCCCGTCATCATCAAGTATCCGTTTTGGCAGATGACTGCCAAAAATGAGCGCGCTACGTACGCGTGCGTCAATTTTGGCGAGGCAGTCGCTCCGGCAGAAATCGCCGATCGGAGCATCCTGATCGACGCCGACGCGGAACGTGTATTGGACGCACTTGCCGTCCAAGTCGTCGGATAACGAGGGCGATACCGCCTTCAAACATGTACGTCAGCATCCAAAGTCGACATTTTCCGACATCTTTGGATGCTGACGTACAGCTTTTTGCAACATAGTCGTTTAAGAACGTCCCCAACGCCCACATTTAGCCGCAAAAGCGGGCAGCGGGCGCAAGCGGCTGCTCGCGAAAGACGCGCTCGACAGCAGCGCGGTATTCATCGACCTTTTTGGTCTTGCGAACGAGCTTGTGAACGGTCGCGGGATCGGCGAAGGCGCATTTGGCGTAGAACCACCACTCTTTCATGCGAAAGACCGCGTTGCCCCCAATCTCGTCCGCATAAGCCGCAAACAGCATGTCGTGGAAGCGTTGCAGCTCAGCGGCGGTGGCGGCAGGGCCGCCCTTAACCATGCGAGCCAGCGCGGGATTCGCAAGCAAGCCGCGCCCCAACATTACGTGGCGTGTTCCGGGATAGGCTTCCACCAGCGCATCCATGTCCTCAAGATCAAAGATGTCGCCGTTATAGGCCACGGGGAACGGCGCCCGCTCCAGCGTCTCGCCGTAAAACTCTTTGCGCGGCGAGCCCGTATAACGGTCCTTTTGCACGCGCGGGTGCACAATCAGCTCTGCTAACGGCATGCGACAGTAGAGGTCGAGCACGCGCTTGTACTCGTCGTCGCTTTCCAACCCCAACCTGGTCTTGACCGACACCGGCAAGGGCGAGCGTTCGCACACGTCGCTCAAGAACACCTCGAGCTCATCCAAATTGCGCAGAAAGCCCGAACCCTTGCCCTTCGCGACCACCGTACCCGAAGGGCAGCCAAGGTTGAGGTTGACCTCGCGGTAGCCCATATCGGCAAGCACCTGCGCCGCCCACACAAACTCGTCCGCATTCTTGGACATCAGCTGGGGCACCACGTTAAGTCCCTGGTTGTTGGCAGGATCGACCTCTTTAAACGCCTTGCCGCCAAAGCGATTGCCCACCCGCGGCGGCGGCAAAAACGGCGTGTAATAACAATCGAGCGCGCCGAAGCACTCCGCATGCACGCGACGGAACACATGCCCGGTAATCCCCTCCATAGGGGCCAGCGATAAATACATCAACATCCATTCTCAAATCAATGTGACAAAGGGACTGTCCCTTTGTCACATCCCATTCAAGCGGTTCAGGAACTCTTCGCAGGCGCGAGAACGCAGGCGATATTTTTTCCACACCAGATACGATGCAATGGTGAAGGGGCAAAAGGGCAGTCCCTTTGCCCCAAGTGCCGGCTACCGGACGCAAGCTAGTTGCCGTTCGCGAACGCCGCCCATATTTCGAGGTCTAATACTTTTCCCGAGAAGTGAACGGCTGTATTTGGACCCCCGAAGCATTGACATTTTTAGGCGTCAAAACCGCAGGATTTGACTGGCAAAACCGCAGGAAATTGCACGCCAAAAGTGTCGATGCTTCGGGAGTCCGTTTTCACTCGTTCACTTCTCGGGAAAAGTATTAGACCTCGATTCCGCAGTCCCCGATGTGACAAAGGAGCAGTCCATTTGTCACATTCAGAATTGACCCCCCCCCGCAATAGCTCATCGATGGCGGGATTCTCTATACTGGGTCACATATGACGGTATCGCGCCAAAGGAGAACGCCGTGACCACCTCGCAGATATCTCTACTCGCGCTCATCTCGGTTGGAGGCATCGGCATCCTGTTTATCGGAGCGAGCATGCTCATGAAGGCCGCCGCCCGCAAGAAAGCCAAGGCCTGTACCGCCGTGACCATGGGGACGGTCATCGACCATCGCTTTATGGGTGAAGGCAGAATGAATCCCGTTTTGGAATACACCGTCGACGGCACGCAATACCGCGCGAAAAAACAATTCCGTGGCATAAAGACCAAAAGCTTGTCGGGACTCCCCATCCGCACGCAAGCCACCGCCTACGAAGACGCCAAGGGCTGGCTGCACGTGCAGACAGGCCCCATCGCCAGCCTAGGCACCCTCGCGGAGCAGCTTTGGCCCCTCGGTAGCCAAATGACCGTGTACTACAACCCCGGCAACCCAGACAAAAGCTATGTCGAACGCCCCATCGTGGGCAACTTTGCCACACTGATGTTTAACATCGCAGGCTTCTTGCTCATCGCGATGAGCATCTTGCTCTATGTTCTTATCCAGCGCTAGCTCAAACTGATGCGCCCCGCGCCCCATGCGCCGCAACGACCGCCACGACACCAAGGACCAGCTATGGCTACACTTTCCGAACAAGAACGCAAGCGCATCCAGCGATACTGCATCTGTCCCAAGGTTGCCGGTGCGGCGCTTGCCATGGCGTTTGTGCTGCCTTTTTTGATCATTCCCTTCGAAATGATTGACGACATCGTCTTCCATCACGAAGGCTTCCAGGAGACGGGCATGATGGCCGCCCTGGCGCTCACCGCCATCGAGCTCATCATCTTCTGCTATTGCGCGCTCGCGCCGCGCTTTGGCATGCGCGGCAAGCAGTGGAAGGAAATGCAGCACCGACTCGCCGTCGAGCAGTCCGAGAAAGACCGCACGGCACAAATCGCAGGCGTTATTGGCACGCAGGCCGCCGCGCGCCTACTCAAGAACAGCGACAACGAGACCGCGCGCAACTTGGGCGGCGCGGCAGAAGTCGCCGCTGCCGTAGGCGCCGTCGCCACCGCAGCGGACGTGCTTACCGAGAGCTTCGCTAACGCAAAGGCCATGGCGGAGGCCTATAGCGTGCCTATCCCCCGTGCAAAAAAGTGGATCATCGCGCTTGTGGCGCTGCCCCTCGCGATCGTGTGCGGTGCCTATATCCCGCAGCTGGCGCAGGGAAACATCGAGATGCAGGAGAACGCCGCGGCCGCGGCCGAGCAAATTGCCATCGCCCGCAAGACGCTAGGACCCGCATGCGAGTACGTGTCCGCCGATGACCCTTACGAGCGATATCAAGATTACGGCTATCACGTCCGCGGCTACCTTCACGACGGCGACTCCGATACCCAGAAGACCTATACGTACCTGGATTTCGACAACAAGGGAACGCTCAAGGAAGTGAGTTACATAGCAGAGATCGACCCCGACGCGAGCCTTGAGGACAACCTCGCCCGCATCGAGCTCGACTTGGACGAACTTTCCTCTGTCGTCCAAACCGTAGACGTCAAGACCGTGAGTCCCGAGCTCCTAGCACCGCAAAAGCTCCCCGAAGAGTTTAGGCAGGCTTTTTTGAACGGTTCGCTCTACGAGAGAATCTCCATCAGGACGAGTGACAACCCCATCAAAACGTATTACTCGTTTGATACGGATCCCGAGGACGAGTTTGACGAGTACACCCATCCAAGCGTCCGCATTACATTGATGGGCAAAACGAGCTAGGCGCCCAATGTGACAAAAGGACTGTCCCTTTGTCACATTCCATGAAAAAGGGCACCGGCGTTAGCCGATGCCCTAAAGCTGCTGCAGATTAACTCCTACAGCGTATGACTAAGACGAATCGAACTATTCGTCCCAAGAGAGGCTCTTACCAGTCTTCTTTGCCAGCAGCAAGAACAGACCGATGATGACGTTGCATGCAATACAGAAGATGAAAACGCCCTGGAAGGAGCCGACAAGCTCGTATACCTTCATCATGACGGGCATGCCAAAGGCGCCGACGATATAGCCCACGGAGCAGATGAGCGCGAAGATGCGACCAAAGTCACGGGAGCCAAAGACGTCCATCACCAAAACGGTCAGAGCGGTGCCGGCGATGACGTACATGACGTCGTTAACGCCGGCAGCAAGAATGCTGAGCGTCGAGTTGCCGCTGCTCATCATGAGCATGACAAAGGAGAGAATCGAGACGGCGAGCCAGCTCAGAATGGCCTTGGTGCTGCCAAACTTATCGCAAGTGGTACCGACGATCGGGTTGAGGAACAGGTCGAACAGCGATGCGGCGGAAACCATGAAGCCACCCACCATGGGGCTAAAGCCGACCTCGGCGGCATAGGTGGGGAACAGCTGGTTCATGCAGCAAGTAAGCTGAACGAGGCAGAGGAAGCCGATGCAGAAAAAGAATGCAGGCGACTTAATAGCGCGTGCGTAGCTAACGCCACGTGCACTATCCTCGGTCGTCTCCTCGGTCTCGGCGACCGTCTCGCCTTCGACATAGCCATAGGGCAGCATGCCCTTGTCCTGGGGCTTATAGCGGATAATCAGGATGGAAGCGGGAAGAATGAGCACGGCGGAGACGCCAGCGAGCACCAGATAACCAGTCCTCCAGCCAGCAGCCTCAATGACAGAGGTGATGACGGGACTCATGATGAGCATGTAAATCGAGTTCACTGCCCAAGCGAGACCAATTGCCAGGCCGCCAGATTTTTTGAACCACTGGTCAATAACATCGGACATGGCGACGCCGGTAGTGAAGGCGAAGCAAACGCCAATCAAAGCACCAGCTGCGATGAACATCCAGACTTCGGTGTAGAAGGCCATGCCTGCGCCAGCGGCGAGCAGAATAAGCTCGACGACGGGGAGCCAAAACTTGCCAACAACCTTGGGGATGAGTTTTCCGACAAACGGAAGAGCCGCTGCAAGACCAATGAGCGTTGCAGTGAAGTAATACGAGAAGATGGAGTAGTCAAATCCGAACTCCTCGCACACGGGCGCGACGAAGGAGCCAGCGATTACGCTATAGGATCCGGTCGTACCGGCAGACATGAGGCCGAGCGCGATCACGAGAACCCATGCGTAAACCTTGCTGCTCTTTAACTTTGCATTTTCCATTGATACAGCTCCTAGAGACCCAGAAGGGCGCACATAACGGCCTTGATGGTGTGCTGACGGTTCTCTGCCTCACGGAAGATGACCGACGCGTTGGCCTCAAAGCACTCGTCCGCAATCTCAAAGCCCTCGGTGATGATTTCACGATGCAGGTCGTTCTTGCACTGGTCGAGCAACATCTTGCCAACGCGGTGATTTGCGTTGTGAACAGAGGGGAGCTCGTGCATGCAGAAGATGTCGGGGTTGTTGGTGCGCTTGCACAGCTCACTGGTGACGCGATAGGGGTACAGGGACTCGGCGTCGCCAAGCCAAGAGTTGTAGTCGTCAGGGTCCAGAACCTCGTCGCCGCACTCGGGGTTGATGTAGCGCCACTCCTCGGTAACGATTACGTCGACACCGTCCAGAGCATCAAGGTCAGAGGTGATGGTGAAGGTCCTGTTAGGCGCGTACTTGGCGTAGCAGGCCTCAACCTCCTCGATCATTTCCTTGCACATCTGGTGACGGAGGTCGTCGGGGCCGATGGCGAGGAAGTCCATGTCGAGCATCGCGCACAGACGGCCATACCACACGGGGGCGCCGGCGCAGTTGCCAACGAAGGCCATCTTCTTGCCACGGCTCGTGCGCAGACCACCCCACTGCTCCTCCATCGTGAGAGCGTCAGCGAGCATCTGGGTCGGGTGATCGCCGAGGGTGAGGGCATTGATGACTGGAATATCGACCAAGTCGGCGACATCATAGAGGAACTGCTCGTCCTTTTGTGCACGATAGACAATGAGATCATACATGCCGTTGAAGACGCGCATGGCATCCTCGATGGTCTCGCAATCGCCCATGTGGGAGTTGGTCAGATAGGTGAAGCCCATGCCCAGGTCGTTGCAAGAGGTCTCAAAGGCGCAACGAGTGCGGGTCGAGCCCCACTCAAAGTTGGCGAGAACGTTCTTGCCGGGGAAGTAGCGCTGGTCGACACCGGACTTTTTCTGGGCCTTGAGGTTCCAGGCAAGATCGATGAGGTAACGGAAATCCTCAGAGGAAAGATCGTGGATGTTGAGGTAGTCGCGACCGCGAAGGCTGTTGTTCATGCCTATTTCCTTTCAATTGTTTGATGGGTAAGTGTCGAATGCGCCCCCGAGGGAAACACGGATATCCCTCGGGGACTGTAAATGTGGCGCTTGGATCAGGCAGCGCAAGTTTAAGAACTTGCTAGCAGCTGGCGGCCACGTCCTTGGTCCAGCAGTGCACGCCGCCGCCGGACAGGTTAAGCGCGAGAGAGTCGATCATGATGACCTTGCGATCGGGGAAGCAGCTCTCAAGAACCGCCTTGGCCTGCTCGTCCTTCTCCTTCACGACTTCGCTCATGCCTTCGTGGTAATAACGCTGGCCAAGAACGACGCCGTTGCAGATGAGGAAGTTGCAGTAGCTTGCTGCGGCATAAAAGTGAACGGGGCCTTCGGGCCAAGGGGTGCCATCCATGAACTTGCCGCCCATTTCGTCGATGAAGCCCTTATACAGCTCGTAGTCCTCGTCGCCGGGAGCGATGACAACCTCGATCGGCTCGGCAGTGGGCATGCGGACGATTTCGAAGGGCTTGCCCTCCCAGTCCGTCTCGGCGCGTAGAATCTCGTAGGCGGCGTCGATGCGACGATGCGATTCCGCGCCCGCCTTGCTCGAGGCGGCCTCCTCATCGGATACCTCGGCAAGAAGAATCTTGTTCGGGGTGATAAAGCGGCACATCTCATCGATGTGGGCGGCGAAGCTCATGCCGAAGACAGGAGTTCCATCTTCCTTCTCGTCGAGGATGCCCAGTCGATAGTCGTCGTCCTCAAGCATAGGCTGCGGCAGCCAGATAACCTTGTTGAGGTTGTAGATGCGCTTGTACTCGGCCTCCACTTCCTCTTTTGAGAACTCGGGATTGCGCTTGCGGCATTCCGTGTCCTCGATGGCGATCAGGGTGCCGTGACCGTCAAACTCGCGGTCGCCGCCCTCCGAAACCATTTCGGAATTGACGATATCGAAGCACCCGAGCGCAACCGCCATGTGAACAGCTGCCCTGCGTGCGGACTGGCACTCTGGGGAGTTCTTGTCCCACACGCCATAATAGGTCCAAGCGGGGTTGACCATATAGGAATGGCCTTCGTCGTCGACCATGATGCTGGGGCCGTTGTCGCGAACGTAGAAGTTGGAGTCTTCGAACTGCGTAATCTGGATACGGTCGAGATCCACCCCTTCTTCTTTAAGGCGCGAGCAGGCTTCCTCGTAGGAGCCGGGGGTGCCACAGTTGAGATTGACCGTAACGTCGCCATACTCAAGCAAAGCTTTAATTACGTCAACGCAGGGCTGGCGATTATCGAAGCCCTCTGCGCGAATGTAATCGGGAAGCCATGTCACATAGACGTTGGAGCGCTTCTCAAACTCGCCCGGCATACGATAGTTCTCGTACATGGTTGGTCCTTCCGTCGGGTTTCCCGCAATGCTGTCCGGCCGCGACAATAGCGGGGTTACACCAGCTATAGTACTACTATACCTACCGTTCGGTAGGTGTTTTTGTATAATTGCCATTCGCCTGTCGATACCTACCGTTCACCGTTTATAGTGGTCGTGTTTGGACACGAATTGATGTTCCGTTGCCATTCTTAATAATGTTGGCAATGCGGAAGTGATTTGCAATGGAGAAGTGAAGCGTGAGCACAAAGGGAAAAATATTGGACGCAATGTATGATCTTGTGGCAGAAGTCGGTTACGACAAGGCGTCCATTGGAAAAATCTGCGACCGTGTCGGTATATCCAAGCCATCGGTGTACTACTACTTTCCCTCTAAAGAGGATATTTTCACCACGCTCTTAGATAGTATGTTTCCGACTATCGACTATCAGCGCGACTACTCGCTAATAGTCGATAGGGACGGATTCAAGGCGGCGCTTATCGAGCTCGGCAATTCGGTTATAGGTGGCTATCGTAGTGATGAAAAGCGCCGTCGCGTGCTGGCCGAGGTCAGTATTCAGGCAAATCGAATCCCTGCAGTTCAGGAACGTCAGGCAACGGCGATCAACCGAACTATGGACGCGCTTAAAGACATCCTTCTCCATGGCCTAGAAATTGGCGCGTTTTCCGATGAAACAGACGTCATGCTGTACGTGCAGATTCTTTACACCGTACTTGAGGGAGCGAGCAATACCGTTGCCCAAGATGAAGACATCGATGAAAAGGCTGTTTGGGCAGGGATCGTCGAACTCATGTTTAAATAGGCGCGTAATAACAGAGGCACCTTGGCAAGCGCGATGCGACGACTTGCGGGGTCGCGGAATGGTTCGAAACCCGTGTTCGCGATGATTGCAAAAGTTGTTGAATAGAAATTGGGGCCGATTCCAGCTATGTTGGAATCGGCCCCAATTTCGTTTTAACTTGCGGAGACAAATGACAGGGCTGAAGGGCAGTTCGTTGGTCAGGTTATTTCGCGGTAGTCTTATTGAGGATACCGGAAACTAAAGCAAATGTCGCAATCAGAAGGTTGCAGATGATACAGAAGACGAATACTCCTTGGAAAGACCCTGCCATACCGTAAACCTTCATCATGACTGGCATTCCGAAAGCTCCGACAACATAGCCCGCTGAGCATATAATCGAATAGATCCTTCCAAAATCGCGTGATCCGAAGAGCGAGAGGAGAATCATCGGCATTGCAGTTCCAACGATGGCGAACATGACGTCGTTTACGCCGGCCGCGATGATGGAAACGGTCTCGTTGCTTCCGCCAAAGATGAGAAGTAGGAATGAAAGAATGCTGACTCCCGTCCATGCGACCGTTGCTTTAATAGCACCGAGCTTGTCGCATGTTTTGCCTACGAAGGGATTTAGGAAAATATCGGAGAGCGAAGCCGCCGAAACCATTAGGCTTCCCACGATGGGATTGAAGCCGACCTCGCTTGCATAGGTCGGGAACAGCTGGTTCATGCAGCAGGTGAGTTGCGCCACGCAGAGCAGAAGGGCGCAGAGAATAAAAGATGGCGTTTTCGCGGCATCGCGGAGCGCCATGCCCGAAGAGACATCTTCCTTTTCATCGGCGCTGTAGCTCTCATGGGTTTCGGAGGTAGTCTCTCCGTACGGAAGCATATTGCGATCAGAAGGCTTAAGGCGAATGATAAATGCGCTTGTGGGCAATATCATGGCTGCAGAAACGGCCGCAAGTACGATGTAACCCGTACGCCAGCCTTGCTGCTCGATGACCAGTGTAATGACAGGACTCAATAGCAGCGTGCAGAGAGAATTAACGCCCCACGCAAGGCCGATGGCAAGACCAGACGATTTACTGAACCATTGGTCAATGACATCGGACATGCAGACACCCGTTGTGAACGAAAAGCAGATGCCGATCACTGCGGCGGAGACGATGAACATCCAGACCTCGGTGTAGAACGCCATTGCGGCGCCGGCGGCAATAAGGACGAGTTCAACGCAAATATGCCATGGTTTGCCGATTACTTTTGGAATGAAACGACTCAAAAGCGGAAGCCCAAGCGCAAGGCCAAGAAGAATCGCGGTGAAATAGAAAGAGAAAGAAGTGTAGTCAAAGCCCAGGTCTTCACATACAGGAGCGATGAATGAGCCGGCAATGATGCTGTAGGTGCCGGTTGTTCCCGCAGACATTAAACCGAGCGCAATAACGACAATCCAAGCAAATGCGCCGCTCTCACGGGGGCGGTCCTTTTCGGCTGGTGCGATGAGAGTCATGGTTACTCCGTTTCTATCGGCAATGCAACCTATATGCCTACCGATAGGTATATAAAGATGGAGATTCTTCGTCAAGTGTTAAGCGGGGAGCGGGGACCCTTAACGTGCCGAACGGTAATTGGGCCCCCAATGTGACAAAGGGGCTGTCCCTTTGTCGCATTATTCGGAGCGCAGGGCCTCCACGGGATCCTTCTTGGATGCGCTGCGGGCCGGCAGCAGGCCGGCAACGACCGTCAGCAGCACCGAAATTACAATGAGCATCAGCGCGTCTTGAACGGGCAGGCTCATCAGGTTGGGCACCTGCTTGGCCGCAAGCGCCCAGGCATTAACCGGAAAGCTCACGGCCACCACGACGACAATGGCAAAGACGCCGGCAATGAGGCCTTCGATAAAGGTCTCGGCATTAAATACGTTTGTCACGTTGCGCTTTGACGCGCCGATCGCGCGCAGGATGCCAATCTCCTTTTTGCGCTCCAGCACGCTGATGTAGGTGATGATGCCGATCATGATGGAGCTCACCACCAAACTGATACTCACGAATGAGATGAGCACCAAGCTGATGGTGTTCACGATGTCGGTCACCGAGCCCATGATGATGCCCATGTAGTCGGTATACGAGATTGCCTGCTCATCGTGACCAGCGGCTTTGACCTGCTTGTTGTACGCATCGATGTAATCGAGCACGCGCTCCTTGGCCTCAAAGTCGCGCGGGAAAATCTTGACCGAAATGGGGTCCGCCTCGTCCGCATAGCCCAACGTGGTCAGATTGTTGTCGTAGGTGAGCTTCGACGCCTTGGCATAGCTCATCATGAGCGAACTCAGGTCCTCAGCGTCCATGTTAAAGTGGATAGCGCGAGCAAAGGCGTTCGCATCCACGCGCATGGCGCTCGCCAAGTTGGCAAAACTCGAAGACATCTGCGTCGCCATTTGGTCCGTAAGCCCTGCCGCACCCGCCTTGAGCTGGGTTGATACCGTCGTCGCAATCTGCTCGCTGACCGCCTTCATCACCTGATCCATAGACTGCTGCAAATACGGAGCCAGCTGCTTTTGCACATAGTCGCCCATCACCTGCTGCAGACGCTCGGCCAGGGCATCGCCGCCGAGCGCCCTGAGCTGAGCCAGGTATTGCTGGGCTGCGGCATCATTCTCAAGATATGCCGAGAATGCGGCAGCGAGCTTTGACGCGTCTTTAAGGTCTTCGGGTGACAGCGCCTTAAACTGATCAGAGCGCATAAAGCCCTCAAACAGCTGGTTGGCAAGTGCTCCCACCTGCTGCATTTGCTCAGGCGTGAGCTCAAGACCATCAAAGATGCCCGAGAAATCTGGGGCCGGCGCTTTGGCCATGATGTCGCCGAAGTCGATGTCCTTCCCAACACCCGAAAGGTCAATGTCCAGGCCGGACAAGTCGAGACCAGAAAGGTCCATACCGCCGGCTGCGCCCGAGAGCGCAGACGTATCGAGTGAGAACGCGCTCTTCAGTGCCGCCTCGTCTACGCTGAACATACTGCCCAAATCCACGCCCTGCTTGGCTTCGCCCTGCAGCTCGTCGAAGGTTTTGCCCGTAAAGACATCCGTCTCGGGGTGGGCAAGCTGCTCCTGCACAATCTGCGAATCGGCAGCACGCTCCATAAGCTGGCGAGTCAGCGCATGCGTATAGACAATGCCCGGGGACAATGCGCTCGCGTTTGCCGTCTCGTTGGGTCGCACCACGCCCACAATGCGCACGTCAATACCGTCGGCAACCTTGGCTTTCATAAAGTCGGCGTCGCCAGACATGTCAGTCCACATGCCGGTCTCTTCGTTTTTGCGATAGGCATCGGCCGGCGACAACACCTTAAACGTCGTGGACAGTGCATCGTCGTAGGTAAAGTCGCTGCCGGTCTTGGGCGTCTTGACCTTGCCGTCGGCCGTCATGGCACTGTTAACCAGGTCGTTGAGCTCATCGATATCCAGCGCGCCGATACTGTAGAGCGTGTAGTCGCCCACCGTTCCGCGGCTCGAAAGCACCATCACGGCCTCGTTGGCGGACGTAGGCCAATGGCCGGCAACGACATCGTACTGGCTGTCGAGCAGGCTCTGGTCGTCAATCATCTCGTTAAAGACCGAGGTTCCCATGGAATCCATGCTCACCGTTGCCGCCGAGCTCGCGCCTCCGCTCATGGCCTCGGTCATGGCGTTGGGCACCAGCCGGACAGGCTTCTCATCGCCATTCCCGGCACGATAGACAACCGGCGTCACGCCGTAGCCGTACTGAATGGCGTTGACCTCTTTATCGATGCCGTCGCCACCGGCATCGAGCCATGCCTTAAAGCTCGTCATGTCGTTGGACTTAACGCTTGCGAACATATCCTTTACGGCCGTGACCACAGGGATCTTATCGGTCCCCTGAGCCTTGCCGTCGGTGCCGTCGTCGGACGAACCCTCGTTCTTGGACGTATCGTCATCCGTGGCCCTATGCCCGCCCATCATGGACGACAGGTCGTAATCTTGTTTGGAAATCGTAAGCGGGTAGCTCGAGAGTGTGTCCTCCTCGACCTTTTTGATGTAGCCGTTTACGCCATTGGAGAGCGCCAGAATCGCCGCGATGCCAATAATGCCAATCGAACCTGCAAAGGCCGTCATAGCCGTACGGCCCTTCTTGGTCATGAGGTTTCGGGCAGAAAGCCCCAGCGCCGTTACAAAGCTCATCGAGGTTTTGCGCGTGGGCTTGGCCTCGCGACGCGCGGCCTCGGCAGCATCAAAGGGATCTGAATCGTCGGTGATCTTGCCGTCCGCCAGGGTGACGATGCGCGTGGCGTACCTGTATGCCAACTCGGGATTGTGCGTGACCATGATGACCAAACGATCGCGCGCAACATCCTTGAGCAAATCCATGACCTGTACGGATGTCGTTGAGTCCAAGGCGCCGGTCGGCTCGTCAGCCAGCACAATCTCGGGGTCGTTGATCAAGGCGCGGGCAATGGCCACGCGCTGCATCTGCCCGCCCGAAAGCTGGCTCGGGCGCTTGTCAACGTGCTCGCCCAGGCCAACTGCCTCGAGCGCCTTGCGCGCACGCTGGCGGCGCTCGGCACGCCCCACGCCCGTGAGCGTAAGCGCCAGCTCCACGTTTTCCAAAATGGTCTGATGCGGAATGAGGTTATAGCTCTGGAACACAAAGCCGATGCGATTATTGCGATAGGCATCCCAATCGCGGTCGTTGAAGTCCTTGGTCGAGATGCCGTCGATCAGCAGATCGCCCGAATCGAAATGATCGAGTCCACCGATGACGTTGAGCATCGTAGTTTTACCCGAACCCGAGGGACCCAGGATGGCTACAAACTCGTTATCGCGAAAAGACAGGCTTACGCTGTCGAGCGCTACCTGCGTAAACGACTGCGTAACGTACCTTTTGCAAATAACTCTGAGATCCAGCATGGACGGCAACCTCTCTCGCGCGGGCGCGCTCGCCCGCTCCCCCGCCGTTCACGTTCGGCGCGTTTGTCCTACTCTATCCTCATTTTTGGCCGATACCAGTGAGGAATGTAACGAACCGCGCCAAAAAACGAACGGGACAGCACGCCGCATGGCGCACCATCCCGCATACAACATCCCCGATGCGACAAAGAGGCTGTCACTTTGTCACATTCCAATGCGCGCTACTTTTCGAGCCCGCACGGCATAACGTTAGCGCTGCCGCGGCGAGCCTCAGTCACGGCTGCAAAGAAGCGATAGCCGCCCGAGAAGTTAAAGCACTCAAAGCCATGCTGCGCCAAAATGCGGCAAGCAATGTAGCTGCGAATGCCGCTCTGGCAAATCACGTAGACCGGCTTGGCCCGGTCGAGCTCGCCCAGGCGATTGCGCAGATCATCGACGGGAATGTTTACGAAACCATCGATATGCCCGCGCTCATACTCCCCTTCCGTACGAACATCGAGCAGCTGCACGCTGCCATCGCGTGGCAAGTTGGGCTCATCCTCCCAATGCCACTGCGCCAGTATGCCGCGATTGAGGTTCTCGATCATAAAGCCCGCCATATTGACGGGATCCTTCGCCGATGAATACGGCGGCGCGTATGCTAGGTCCAAATCCTTAAGCCTATCGCCGCGCATGCCTGCCTGGATGGCAGTCGCCAGAACGTCGATACGCTTGTCCACACCATCGATGCCCACGATTTGCGCACCCAGCAGGCGCAATCCCTGCTTCTCGAAGACAACCTTCATGGTCATGGGCGTTGCACCCGGATAATAACCCGCATGCGAACCGGGCGACAGGACCACGCTGTCGCAGTCAATTCCCGCCGCGTGTGCTGCCTTTTCGGATAGTCCCGTGCTTGCCGCCGTCAAGTCGAATACCTTGATAACCGATGAGCCCAACGATCCGAGGTAGCAGCTGTCCATGCCGGCTATGACATCGGCGACGACACGCCCCTGCTTGTTGGCGGGGCCGGCGAGCGAAATGACCGCGTCCTCGCCGGTCACCTGATGCGTGACCTGCACGGCATCGCCCACGGCATACACGTCGGCAGCAGAGGTCTCCATGCGATCGTTGACCACAATAGCCCCCTTGATGCCCAGTTCGAGCCCCGCCTCTTGCGCCAGATGGCTCTCAGGTGCCACGCCAATGGCAAGCAGCACCATATCGGCTCCGATAGGGTCATCGCCCGCAACATGGGTGACAACGCGGCCATCAACTTCCTCAAAACCTGTCACATCGGCCTTGAGGCGCAGATCGATACCGTGCTCACGCACCTCGGTATGCAAAAGGGTCGCCATGTCGTAATCCAGGTTGTTCATAAGCTGGACGGGACGCTGCAGAAGGGTCACCTGGAGCCCCAGCTCGCACAGATTCTCCGCCGTCTCGACGCCAATGAAGCCGCCGCCGATCACGACGGCACTGCTCGGTCGCCGCTCTCGAACATAGCTGTGAATACGCAGCGTGTCCTCAACGGTGCGTAGGCTAAAGATTTTATCCGAGTCGATGCCCGGCAACGCAGGGCGAATCGGCTTTGCACCCGGCGACAGGATGAGCTTGTCATACGTCTCGACAAATTCCTCGCCCGTCAGCATATTGCGAACCTCGACCGTATGCGAATCGGGATGGATGGCAAACACCTCGTGACTCGTCTTGACCGCAATGCGAAAGCGGTCCCAAAAGCCCTTGGGAGACTGCAGCGTCAATGCGCTCTCTTCTTCTATCACGCCGCCAATGTAGTACGGAAGCCCACAGTTGGCATACGATACAAAACCCGTGCGCTCAAAGATGACAATTTGGGCCTGCTCGTCGAGTCTGCGCAAACGTGCGGCCGCCGATGCGCCGCCTGCGACGCCTCCAACGATAACCACCTTCATAGCCAACGCACCACCTTTCCCGTGTAGCCGCTTATGCCGCCGATATTCTTGACACTGCCGTACCCCAAACGCTTAAGAAAACTCACAGCTTGGTTGCTTCGCGCACCGCTCAGGCAATGCACGAAAAGCTGCGTGCCCTTTCGACGTATACCCATGATGCTACCCCGAAGCAGAAAAAAGAGTCGCTGTTTCCAGCGACTCCCCTTCAGTTGTCTGTCCCACGGACTTACTGTTCGCTCTTCGCGAGTGCCTGATCGATCAGTTTGTTGAGCGCCTCGCGCTGCTCAGCGGAGTTGATGCCGCCCATGATCGGCTCTCCCACAATGTTACCGTTCTGGTCGATCACGTAGGTGGTCGGGAACGAGTACAGGTTGGAGGTGAACTTTCCGGCCTCGCTGTCCGACTTAAAGCAGATGTTCTTATACGTCACGCCCTTCTTGGAAAGCACGTCCTTGGCATCAGCCACCTCGTCTTTGTTGCCATCGAGCGTAAAGGAATTAACGCCCACGACCTGGCCGCCCTTCTCGGCAAGCTCCTTGTTGAGCTTCTCCAGATCGCCCAGCTCTCCCACGCACGGCTTGCAGGTGGTAAACCAGAAGTTCATGACGGTGACCTTGTTCTTGGAGAACAGCTCGTCGCTGTTTACATCGTTGCCGTCCAAGTCCTTGCCCTTAAAGCTGGGGAACTTCGTCTCCCCGCTCTCGCCGTTGGTCATGCCTGCGGTCGAGGCATCAACACTCTCCCCCTCGCCGGGCGTGCTGCCACATCCGGGGAACTCCTTCTCCAGCGCCATGAGCTTGTCCTCGATCTCCTTGACCTGCTGCGCGCCGGCCTTAAGCGTCTTAAGCTCGTCAGCCGCAAACTGATCCTTGGCGCCCTCGATGGTATCGAGCAAGAAGTCACCGTAGTTCTTGCCGTCCTCAATCATGGGAGTGTCTTTGTTGGCCGCAAGGAACACCTTTTCCCATAGGGCGTTATCGCTCGCAAAGATCTCGTTTTCCTTTTGCAGCAGCTGCTGGTACAGCTTGGCCGCCTCCTCGGCGCTCGACGGCTTTTGCGCTATGAGCTCGGCAATCTGCGCATCGCCGCTCGTAGCACCCTTCGCGTCGCCCTTGGGCGCAGAGCACGCCGCGAGAGTCAGCGACAGCACGGGCAGCATCAACAGAGCCGCAATTTTTGACAGTTTCATGGTTCCTCCGTTTATATCGAAACTAATATAGGTACCTATTTGTTTTCGCAGGCTTGCGCGGGCTGCGCTGGTTTGTCGCCCGTCACACCCAGCCCGTAGCGAAAGCTAATGGCATCGACGGGGCATGCGCCCACGCATTTGCCGCAACGAATGCACTCGGCATGGTTGGGCGTACGCGTAACGTCCACGTCCATCTGGCACACTTTGGCGCACTTACCGCACGAGACGCATTTGCACTGGTCAACCTGAATCCCCAGCAACGACACCTTGTTCATGAGTGCATAAAATGCGCCGAGGGGGCAAATCCATTTACAGAAGGGGCGGTAGAACAGCACGCTCAGCACCGCAACCACAATGAGGATCGCGAGCTTCCAGGTAAAGAGCTTTCCCAGCGCAGAGCGGATTCCCACGTTCATGATGGACAGCGGAATCGCGCCCTCGAGCACACCTTGCGGACAGATGTACTTGCAAAAGAACGGGTCGCCCATACCCACATCGTTAACCACCAAGACGGGCAGCAGCACCACGGCAAACAGCAGCACGGCATACTTGATGTACGTGAGCGGCTTGAGCTTTTTCGTGGAGAGCTTCTTGCTGGGAATCTTATGCAAAAGCTCTTGCAGCCATCCAAACGGGCACAAAAAGCCGCATACAAAACGTCCCAGCAGCACGCCGATTAGAATGAGCGTTCCGGTGACGTAATACGAAAAGCTAAACTTAGACGAGCCCACCACCGACTGAAACGACCCGATGGGACACGCACCCGAGGCCGCTGGACACGAGTAGCAGTTAAGCCCCGGCACGCAGACGGCTTTGCCGGCTCCCTGGTAGATACCGCCCTTGGCAAAGTTAGGCAGGTGAATATTGGTCGCAAGCGTCGCCGCCGCCTGAATCAATCCGCGGAATCTCGCCAAAAGATGCGATGCAGTGTTTTTTCTTTTATCCAATTCCGATACACTCCAAGCACAGCCTGATTGCCTTGGCCAGCACGGCATCTGCCTCGCCGCGCATAATTCCAAAGCCAACCATGGCTACCCCAACGATCAGCAAAGCCACCTGCGCCACAGGCTTAATCGCTTTGAACAATCTGACCACTCCTTTCGTTTCGCGACCCATTGGACCATACCGACTATAAAATCCGTGTTAAGCGTGAATGACTATGCAAGGAGAACGTTATGCGCATCTTGGTCGTCGAGGACGAGCGGGCGCTGTGCGATGCGATCGCACGCAGCCTGCGCAACTTGGCCTATAGCGTCGACTGCTGCTACGACGGGCAGCAGGCCCTCGATCTGCTCGATGTCGAGACCTTTGATCTTGTCGTGCTCGACCTCAATCTCCCCCATGTCGACGGCATGACCGTGCTCAGGCAACTCAGAATTACCGATTGCGAGACCAAGGTGCTCGTGCTCTCGGCACGTGGCGAGGTCTCCGACAAGGTAGCGGGGCTCGATGCGGGCGCCAACGACTACCTCACCAAGCCGTTCCATCTTGACGAGCTGGCGGCACGCATACGCAGTCTCACGCTCAGGCGCTTTACGCAAAACGACGTTGTTCTAGCCTGTGGATTGTTGAGCTTTGACACCAAAGCGCGCCTCGCCTCCGTGGGCGGCGAGACCCTATCCCTCACGCGCAAGGAGACCGGCATCTTGGAATACCTGATGCTTAACCAGGGGCGGCCGGTGAGCCAGGAAGAGCTTATCGAGCATGTATGGGACAGCAGCGTCAACAGCTTTAGCAACGCGACCCGCGTGCACATCTCGTCGCTGCGCAAAAAGCTGCGCGGCGCGTTGGGGCACGACCCCATCCGCAACCGAATCGGCGAAGGCTACGTTATGGAGGACGGCAAATGAAGCGGCTGTCGCTGCAGTGGCGCATCACGTTGATGACGGCACTGCTGATATGTTCAACCTGCGTACTTATGAATTGCCTGGTTGGCTACTCCGGCATGCGCTACATGGACTCGATCGGCAATGAACTATCGGCGCACAGCAAGGTGGAGGCGGCCTCGCCCAGCTCATTTGACCCGACAAACAAAGAGCTCGACGACGCGCTGACCATCGTCGTGAACGACGCCCAAGAATCGTTTGGCGCGACGAGCTGGTATATAACTGCAGCGGTGACGCTGCTCGGCGGCGTGCTGGCCTACTTTGTGAGCGGACATGCGCTGCGGCCGTTGCGCTTCTTTGCGACGCAAGTCGAGAGCGTGCGGCCCGACAACCTCGCCGACACAAAAATCAGCGAGGACGTGCCCTCTGAACTCAGGCGCTGCAGCGCGTCGTTTAACGACATGATTACCCGCCTTGACGAGGGATTTTCCGCACAAAGACAGTTTACGGGCAATGCGGCGCACGAACTGCGCACGCCGCTTGCGCTCATGCAGGCCCAGGTTGAGCTGTTTTGCGCCGAGCGCCCCGACGTCGATGCCGATACAGCGAGCCTGCTCGGGCTGCTGCAGGAGCAGACCGAGCGAATGACGCACATGACAAAGACCCTGCTCGAGATGAGCGAGCTGCGCAGTGTCCCTTGCAACGATGTGATTGACCTAGCGCCGATGATCGAAGAAGTGCTCACGGACCTGGCACCCCTTGCCGAGCGAAAAGACATCACGCTTACAAGTAAGGGCGACGCGCAAACGATCGGCAGCGACACGCTGATCTATCGGTTGCTGTTCAACTTGACCGAAAACGCCATACGCTACAGCGCGCCCAACTCGACCGTGCAAATCAACGCCTGCGCCGAAGGCGACCGCGTGCTGCTACGCGTGCGCGACCAGGGACCGGGCATTCCCGAGCAATACCAGACGAGCATCTTTCAGCCCTTCTTTCGCGTCGACAAATCGCGCAGCAGGGCATATGGCGGCGTGGGGCTGGGGCTTGCACTGGTCTGGGAGATTGCCGCACTCCACGGCGGCTCCATCGAGGTCGAAGAGAGCTCGGAGCGCGGAACGACCATGCTCGTGACTCTTCCCACTCGCGCACTCGGCTCATTAAAATAACGAACGGGATGGCACGCCGCGTGGCGTACCATCCCGCACATAATATCGAGGATGTGACAAAGGGACTGTCCCTTTGTCACATCTGCTAGTTCTCGTCGCCTACCAGCTGAGTTAGCTTACTCCCACTCGACCGTGCCAACGGGCTTCGGCGTGAGGTCGTAGCAAACGCGGCAAATACCGGGGACCTCGGCGGTCACGCGAGCGGTAATGCGCTTGAGCAGCGCCCAGTCGAGCTCAGGCACCTCGGCGGTCATGACGTCGACGGTGTTGATGCAGCGAATAATGCAGGGCCAGTCGTAGGCGCGCTTGCCCTCGCGCACACCGGTAGCGCGGAAATCGGGCACTACGGCAAAGTACTGCCAGATGGTCAGGCCGGCCTTGTCGATCTCTTCGCGCACGATGGCATCGGCCTCGCGCAGCGCCTCGAGACGGTCGCGGGTGATGGCGCCAAGGCAGCGGACGCCCAGGCCAGGACCGGGGAACGGCTGACGCTCAACCATGTTCTCGGGCAGGCCGAGCTCGCGGCCCACGACGCGCACCTCGTCCTTGTACAGCAGCTTAACGGGCTCGCAGAGCTCAAACTGCAGGTCCTCGGGCAGGCCGCCAACGTTGTGGTGAGCCTTCACGCCGTCCTGCGACTCCAGAATGTCGGGGTAGATGGTGCCCTGGGCGAGGAAACTGACCTCGTCACCGACCTTGCGGGCCTCCTCCTCGAACACGCGGATAAACTCGGCGCCGATGATCTTGCGCTTGGCCTCGGGCTCGTCGACGTCGACGAGCTTATCGAGGAAGCGGTCGGTAGCGTCCACGTAAACCAGGTTGGCGTCCATCTGGTTCTTGAACACGTCGACGACCTGCTCGCTCTCGCCCTTGCGCATAAGGCCGTGGTTCACGTGCACGCAGATGAGCTGCTTGCCGATGGCCTTGATCAGCAGCGCCGCGACGACAGAACTGTCAACGCCGCCGGAAAGGGCCAGCAGGACCTTCTTGTTGCCGATGTGCTCACGGATTGCAGCAACCTGCTCTTCGATGAACGCCTGAGCGAGTTCGGGAGTGGTGATACGCACCATGTCGTCGGGACGCTTGTTGGGATCCATGCAAAGCTCCTTTTCGGTTCGATGGGAATGCGCTACACGTATGCAAACGCACCGTCATATGACCTCATTATATGCAGAGCGAGGTTCGTTTCCCATCGCTGCGACGGAGCTTTTTGCAGGGGTGGCAATTTTTCCTAATGTCGAGGTCAGCTAGGCTTCGGTAGCCACCTTGGGAGCATCGCCAATAGACTCTTCCTTTATACGTTCGGCATAATCGTAGGCGATAACCACAAATTCCAGTCCCGATCAACAGGGGTAAAATGGCTGCTAATGTTGCCAGCTGTTGGGAGATGGAAGATGGACTGCGATGGCTACCCGCGCATTCCCATGCCGTTGATGTGCACCGCCTTTGTGCCGGGGCAGATTGACGCTGCGGTTGCAGGCATTTCCGACCCCGATTCACGCACCATCGCCACGGCGGAAGCGCTGTACTTTCGCGGACAGGCCACACTCGCCGCCGAGACAGCACGCCCCTATCTTGACGCCACCGACCCCGCGCTGCGCTATTCCGCATGCCTTATCTGCGGATATGCCAGTCTGTCGCTCAACCGTATCACCGATGCCCGTCGTTGCCTTGCGGGCATCCTCGATACGCCAACTGACGAGGAATCGTCTGCCGTCCACGCCACGCATATCCTGTTCGCCTCCGCCGCGAGCGTCCTGTTGCACTTGCCTTCCCCGTATTCTGCCGAAGAGTTTTATCCACTTGCGGCGCATCTGCCCGAAGGCCTGCGCCTGTTCGCCAGCTACGTGATGGCGCACGCGTTGTATCTGCGCGGCGAATACGGCCGCAGCCTGGGCATGGCGGAAAACGCCCTGATTATGAAACAGGGAAGCTACCCCATCTCGGAGCTATTCCTGCACTTGTCGGCTTCGATGGCCTGTATGAGTCTCAAAGACGTCGACGCCGCAAAAGCGCATTTTGGCGCCGCTTGGGACATTGCGCGCCCCGACGGCCTTATCGAACTCATCGGCGAACACCATGGCCTTTTGCAGGGACTCATCGAGGCATGCCTAAAATCGCAATACCCTGACGATTTCGCACGCATCATCGAGATCACGTATCGATTCAGCTACGGCTGGCGACGCATCCACAACCCCGATTCGGGCGAGGACGTGGCCGACGATCTAACGACCACGGAATTCACCATGGCCATGCTCGCCTGTCGTGGGTGGACCAACGCCGAAATCGCACGTCATATGGGAGTATCGCCGGGCACCGTTAAAAACCGCCTATCCGGCGTATACGCAAAGCTTGGCATCGGCACACGCGCCGAGCTGGTCGCGCATATGCTGCGTTAACGACCGGGCTGCCAAGCGCATCGAACACATTCCGGAACCCGGCGCTTCGCTCGCCTAAAATGGACATTTTGACCCTTGAACGGCACTACCGCCACGAAGCGGCTTCTCGCAAAGACAGCAACGTCCCCCTTACGGCAGCCGCTGCAGCACTCGCCGTGGCAGGCGCCGGCCTCGTCGCCTACAGCGCCCGCCGCACGGCGCTCGAAAAAGACACCGCCAATGAGGTCAATTCGGATAGGCCTCGCTAGCTCCTAGTTACCTTTGTGAGAGACGCCGACTCGGCTCATCGAACATCAAAATGGGCTGGTTCTGAATACCCAGAGCCAGCCCATTGCGCATTAAATGTCGTCTGAGGAGTCGAGTTCTGCCTCGAGCTTGGCACGGCGTCTTTTCGCCGTGAAAAACGTTGCGCACAGGACAGCAAACGTGGCCGCGAAAATCGTCGCACCGCAGAACACGCCCGTGACCAGGTTCGCCAACCAAAAGACGCTTTCGAGCGGTACGATCTGCGCCTCAGCGATACAGCGCATTGCGGCAATAACAAGCGCGAACGCGGCGCCGCTAAGACCGCTGACAAGCAGGAAATATCCAACAGGAAGATGCTCGGTTTGCCCAAAACGATTGGTATCGACATAGCCCTTCCGCGTTTGCAGTCCTGCGCAAATCAACATCACGAGAACGAGCCACAAATACATGGCTGCCTCGAACGGCGTTGCAAAGCCATGCGGCATTTCACTAGCGTCGCTGTGAACCCACGTAACCTGTCGAGCTATAAACTGGTAGAAAAAGATCATCAACATGCCAAACGAAAGCAGCACGAAGCCAATCTTGTAGATCTTCGCGTTCTCAGCCTCCAGGCGTTCATCCTTTGGGCCGGCATATTCACGCCACTTTTGCACGATTTTCAGATCTTCATATTTCATAGTGAACTCCTAAAGAGCATTAGGGTCGGCGTCGGTTTCGTCTTCCCAAAACAAGTCGTTCAACGTAACGCGCAGCGCCTTACAGATTGCCACGCACAAATTGAGCGTGGGGTTGTAGCCGCCCGCCTCGATAAGGCCGATGGTTTGGCGCGTAACGCCCACGGCTTGGGCTAAGTCAGCTTGCGAAAGGCCAGCCGCCGCGCGTGCCGCCTTCATGCGTAGGTTCTTTTTGCCCGGCATGGAGTTCCTTTCGTAAATGTGGACAGATATCCGTTGCAACATGACAGAAATATATTGCATCCTTCACAAGATGTCAACTATATCTGTCATTATGGAAACCATGTTCGCCATCGCCATGTGGACATAACAATCTCGATTCGCTATTCAAACTTACTCGGACAGAACCGACTCGGTTTTGTCCGAGTAAACGTGATTGATAGTCGATCGCTGTGCCCGCTCGTGCAATCAGCATCATTCGATTTTGTTTAGTAAAACTAGGTCCCTATTAAATAAAATTCGTTTGTATCCAAATTTGTTTAACAATGCCGCGTTACCACTAAACACGATACCCGTTAATCCGAACGATTGTTCGATGGATTTCGTGTTGGGTGGAATCGTCTGTGGGCTGGGCTATGCTACCTTGACTATCTATATGACTTAAACGCAGCAAAGGAGCACCGAGAGAGCGAGTATGGCAAAAAACACCGCAAACTATGGTAACGACAGTATTCGTCAGCTCAAGGACGAGGAGCGCGTACGCCTGCGCCCCGCCGTCATCTTTGGCTCGGACGGGCTCGACGGCTGCGCGCATGCCGCCTTCGAGATCCTGTCCAACGCCGTTGACGAGGCGCGCCAGGGCTACGGCAAGCTCATCATCCTTACCGCCTTTCGCGATGGCTCCATTCAGGTAGAGGACAACGGCCGCGGCTGCCCACTCGACTGGAACCCTTCTGAGAAGCGCTTTAACTGGGAGCTCGTCTTTTGCGAGCTCTACGCCGGCGGCAAGTACAACAACAACCAGGGCGGCGACTACGACTTCTCGCTCGGCACCAACGGCCTGGGCTCGTGCGCGACCCAGTACGCTTCCGAGTACATGGACGTCACCGTTTGGCGCGACGGTAACAAGTACTCTCTGCACTTTAAGAAAGGCAAGGTCGTCGGCGCCAAAAAGAAGGCGCTCGAGATCGAGCCCAGCGACGAGGACCGCACCGGTACCACCATCAAGTGGCGCCCCGATCTTGAGGTCTTTACCTCGATCAGCATTCCCCACGACTGGTATCGCGAGACCATGCGCCGCCAGGCCGTGGTTAACGCCAACGTGACCTTCCGCCTGCGCATCGAGGGCGACGACGGCGAGTTTTCCGAAGAGGATTTTTGCTACCCCAAGGGTATCGAGGACTACGTGCTCGAGAAGGTCGGTGCCGACTACCTCACCGAGCCCTTCTTTATCGAGGCCGACCGTCGCGGTCGCGACCGCGAAGACCTGCCCGACTACAACGTAAAGATCACCGCGTGCATGTGCTTCTCGCGCACCTTCATGATGCAGGAGTACTACCACAACTCGTCATGGCTCGAGAACGGCGGCTCGCCCGAGAAGGCGGCCCGCAGTGCTCTGACCAGCGCCATCGATGCTTACATTAAGCAACAGGGCAAGTACAACAAAAACGAGACCGGCATTAAGTGGCAAGACGTCCAGGACTGCCTGGTACTGGTGACCAACTGCTTCTCCACCCAGACGTCCTACGAAAACCAGACCAAGAAGGCTATCAATAACCGCTTTATCCAGCAGGCCATGACCGCCTTCTTTAAGGAGCGCCTCTCGACCTACTTGATCGAGAACAAAGACGCTGCCAACAAGATCGTGGAGCAGGTGCTCATCAACAAGCGCTCGCGCGAGAATGCCGAGAAGACCCGCCAGAGCATCAAGACCAACCTGCAGCAGAAGACCGACATGGCCAACCGCGTGCAAAAGTTCATCGATTGCCGCTCCAAGGACAAGAGCCGCCGCGAGATCTACATCGTAGAGGGCGACTCGGCAGCAGGCGCCATTCGCACCTCGCGCGATGCCGAGTTCCAAGGCGTTATGCCCGTCCGAGGCAAGATCCTCAACTGCCTGAAGGAGGACTACCCGCGCATCTTTAAGTCCGACATCATCATGGACCTTATGCGCGTGCTGGGCTGCGGCGTGGAGATCAAGGACAAGCGCATCAAGAACCTCGGTGCCTTTGACCTGGACAACCTCAACTGGAACAAAGTCATCATCTGTACGGACGCCGACGTCGACGGCTATCACATCCGCACGCTCGTGCTCACCATGCTCTACCGCCTGGTGCCCACGCTTATCGACGAAGGTTATGTGTATATCGCCGAATCGCCGCTCTACGAGATCAACTGCAAAGAGAAGACCTACTTTGCCTACACCGAGCTCGAGAAAAACGGCATCCTCAAGGAAATCGGCGACCAGAAGTGCTCTATCAACCGCTCCAAGGGTCTTGGTGAGAACGACCCGGACATGATGTGGCTCACCACTATGAATCCCGAGACGCGCCGCCTGATCAAGGTGGAGCCCGAGGACGTCACCAAGATGGAAACCATGTTCAACCTTTTGCTGGGCAACGACGAGGCGGGCCGCAAGCGCCATATCTCCGAGCACGGCAAGGAATACCTGGACCAGCTGGACCTGCAGTAGCAGCAAATCGATAACGACGGCCTATAAGAAGTTCAAGAGGAAATCGTGGCAAAGAAGAAGACGAAGAACCAGCCAAAGAAAAAGCAGGTCAACGCCGAGAACGTCATCGGCCTGCACTCCGAGGTCACCGACCAGCCGATTACGCAGACGCTCGAGGTCAACTACATGCCCTACGCTATGAGCGTCAACGTCTCGCGCGCATTCCCCGAGATCGACGGCTTTAAGCCCTCGCACCGCAAGCTGCTCTACACTATGTACAAGATGGGCCTGCTCAAGGGCGAGCGCCAAAAGAGCGCCAACATCGTGGGTCAGACCATGAAGCTCAACCCGCACGGCGATGCCGCGATCTACGAAACGATGGTGCGCCTGGCGACGGGCAACGAAGCGCTGCTTGCCCCCTTCGTGGAGTCGAAGGGCAACTTTGGCAAGTACTATTCGGGCGACCTGAGCTACGCCGCCTCGCGTTACACCGAGGCCAAGCTCTCCCCCATCAGCGCCGAGATCTTCAAGGACATCGACAAGGACCCGGTCGACTTCGTCGACAGCTACGACGGCGCCATGAAGGAGCCGCGCCTGCTGCCCACCACGTTCCCCAACATCCTTGTCTCGGCCAATAAGGGCATCGGCGTCGCCATGGCGTCCGACATCTGCGGTTTCAACCTCAACGAGGTCTGCACCGCCACGATGCACTACCTGCAGGATCCCGACTGCGACCTCCTCGAGTACATGCCCATGCCCGACTTCTCGACCGGCGGCGAAATAATCTACCGCCGCGAGGAGATGGAAAAGATCGTCGAGACCGGCCTTGGCAGCTTCCAGATTCGCTCCCGCTGGCGCTGGATTCCCGAAGAGCGCATCATCGAGGTCTACGAGATCCCCTACACCACCAAAACCGATGTCATCATCGAGCGCATCGTCAAGCTCTCCAAGGAGGGCAAGGTCAAGGAGATCGCAGACATCCGTGATGAAACCGACCTTTCGGGCCTGCGTATCGCCATCGACCTTAAGCGCGGTGTCGACCCCGACAAGCTCATGGCCAAGCTCTATCGCTCGACCACGCTGCAGGATTCGTTCTCGTGCAACTTCAACGTACTGGTCGATGGTTACCCTCGCGTTATGGGCGTGCGCCAGATCCTGCACGAGTGGGTCAAGTGGCGTATTGAGTCCACGCGTCGCCGCATTAACTTTGACCTGGGCAAAAAGTCCGAGCGCCTGCACCTGCTGCACGGCCTTGAGGCAATTCTGCTCGACATCGACAAGGCCATCGCCATCATCCGCGGCACCAAGCTCGAGGCCGAGGTCGTGCCCAACCTCATGCGCGGCTTCGACATCGACGAGACTCAGGCCGAGTTTGTCGCCGAGCTCAAGCTCCGCAACATCAACGAGGAGTACATCCTCAACCGCACCAAGGACATCGCCAAGCTCGAGGGCGAGATTGCCGAGCTCGAGGAGATCCTCTCCAGCGAGGAGAACATCAAGAAGGTCATCAGCGACGAGCTGGCCGCGGTCAATAAGAAGTACGTGATGCCGCGCCGCACGGGCAGGATCGAGCCCCATGAGGTTATCGAGGTAAGCCTGGAGCCCGAGGTCGAGGAGTACCCGGTTACCATCATGCTTTCGCGCGATGGCTACCTCAAGAAGATGACGGACCGCGTGCTCAAGAAGGCGACCACGCTCAAGTACAAGGACGGCGACAAACCCTTTATCGAGTTCCCGTCCTCCAACACGCACGAGCTGCTGGTCTTTACCAACAAGAGCCAGGTGTACAAGTGCAAGGTCGCGGCGTTTGAGGATACCAAGTCGGCCCAGCTGGGCTCGTACCTTCCGACCGATCTCGAGATGGAACCCGACGAGAGCGTCATCTGGGTCATCGACCCCGAGGACTACAAGGCCGACGTGCTGTTTGTCTTTGAAAACGGCCGCGTGGCGCGCGTCGCACTTGCCGGATACGTCACCAAGACCAACCGCAAGCGCCTCAAGAACGCCATCTACGGTGGCAGCAAGCTGCTGTATGCCCAGGTGCTCAAGGAAGATCGCGACATCGCGTTGGTCTCGAGCGACTATCGTTTGATGAACTTCAACACGTCGCTGCTCAAGACCAAGACGACCACCAACACGCAGGGCGTCCAGGCCTTTACGACCAAGAAGGGCCGCTCGGTCACCACCGTCGGCACGACCGAGGAGATTCTTGGCGCCGGCGTCTCAGCCGAGAAGTTCACCGCGCAGAGCCTTCCCTCTGCCGGTGCCCTCATGAAAGAAAACGACATGCCGAGTTTGTTTGACTAGGTACCACGGCAACGAGATCGTTAGATACTTCGCAAAGCGACGAGGCCCGGAACGCAACGGCATTGCGCCCGGGACTCGTCGTTTTTCTTCTCAACTATTTTTTAACGCAGATAAATTGATTTCTGCTTATTTTTCTGCGTAAAAAATGTCAGCGTCACTACTTCGATGCCCTTTGGTCAGTCGTTAGCAAAACTTGCAAAAGTTAGCAAAACTTGCAAAAATTAGCAAAACCTGCAAAGGAGCTACCATGGAGTACAGCAAGAACCCCTTTACCCCAACATTTGGAAGCGTCCCTCCCTTTCTAGCGGGTCGCGAGCATATCCTGCGCGACATCAACCGTGGCTTTATCAACGGCCCAGGAGATCCCAACCTGTCGACCATTTTTACTGGCGCAAGGGGAACGGGCAAGACGGCACTTCTCTCGCTCCTTTCAGAAACAGCGCTTGAACACGACTGGATCGCAGCAAATGTCTCCGCCATGCCAGGCATGCTCGAAGATATTATCGAGCGAACCAAAGAAGCCGCAGATAGCTACCTCTCACAGCCCCACGCGCGCATAAACGGTGTTCAAATTGGCCCAGTGGGCATCGATTGGACATACGCTCAAGAGGCTCAGGGCAACTGGCGCACGCGCATGAATGGCATCTTTAAGCAACTCGAAAAACATGACATCGGACTTCTCATCACCATCGATGAAGTAACCGTCGATCTCGAAGAAATGCTTCAATTTGCCTCTGTTTACCAGCACTTTGTACGCGAAGGTAAAAAAGTTGCCCTACTCATGGCAGGACTGCCCTACAAAGTATCGGCGTTGCTACGTAACGATTCCGTCTCGTTCCTCAGACGCTCCCAGTATCATCAGCTGGGACGAATCACTGATGTTGAGATTGCAAATGCATTTCGTAAAACCATTGAAGCAGGAGGACGCTCAATCACGCCAGAAGCGCTCGAGGATGCCGTGAAGGCCGTCGACGGATTTCCCTACATGATGCAGCTCGTCGGATATCGCACTTGGGATGTTTCGGAAAACTCGCCCCAAATCAGTACATCCGATGTCCAGCAGGGTTCTCTGCTTGCCCGTATGGAGCTGCGCGATCGTATTCTCGAAACGACCTATCAGGAGCTTTCCGATAAAGACATTGAGTTTTTGCTCGCGATGCTGCCCGATTCTGGCCCCAGCAGGGTCTCGGAGATAGCCAAACGCATGGGCGTCGCCAGCAACTACGCAAGCCAATACAAACGCCGCCTCCTCGAGGACGGCGTTATCGGGGAACGTGGACGTGGCCTCGTCGGCTTCGACATCCCCGCGTTCAGGGAATTCTTGAACGAGAAGGCGTTTTAGCACACCGGAATTGTCCGCGGGAGCATCGTTGCATGGCAATCAGCAATCCTCTTGGTAAGGGCAGCAAGCATTTCCGCTTGTGCTGATTGCCACGCGTTCTTCTTGTCCTTAGGCAAGCTTGCGAGCGAGCTCTCGCACCTCTTCCAGCTTGGGCGAGGAGGCCATGCTGTCGCGCTCGGTCATACCGCTGATGGTGACAATGCCCTGGTCCTCCCACTTGCAGTATGCGCACGTGGACTTGTACATGGCGATCGCCGCATCATAGACGCCCTCGCTGTGGCTATCGAGCAAAAGGGCCGTCTTGGTGAACGGGAAGCCCGTAGCACCGAAGGCGTACAGGCGGTCGATGACAGCCTTCTCCTGCGCAGTGATATCGAACCAGTAGATAGGCGAGGCAAAGACGACCATATCTGCGTCTTTCAGCAACTCGATCACGTTGACCATGTCATCCTTCTGCACGCAGACGCCCTCATGAGCGAAGCAGTACTGGCATCCCAAGCAGCCGGCGATCTTCTTGCTGGCAACGCGGACGACCTCGACCGTATTGCCGCCCTCACGCGCGGTCTCGGCAAACGCCTCGACCATGGTATCTGTATTGGCGCCCTTACGCGGGCTACCGCTCAATACAACGATATTCACAAGAATCTCCCTTCTTCATGCCGCAGGCGCGCGGCACACATTTTGTTGTAACCAAAACGGATGGAGCTATTCAGACGTCTGTAGATCGCATCTCTCGCTCGCGCTCTCCAAAGAAGGTGCAAGCAGAAGCATCACGGACATTAATCAGCGCCGATATGGATCACGACATGAAACCGTAAGGGTTGGCCAGAGGTTGCCAGATTCAGTAGCTCGCAGCAATAGAGCGAATGACGACTTCGGCGATATAATCCGTGTCATCTTGATTGTTCCCGCGCGGAAGGTACAGCTCATGTCCAAGCTCAACATCGACCAGCGATCGATTCGCGATCTTCTCACCGATAAGCGATCAGACTTCCTCATCCCCGACTACCAGAGGCCCTACGCCTGGGGCGAGGACGAATGCGCAACGCTGTGGGATGACCTATTCGCGTTCGCTTTTCCGGGCGATGACTACGAGCGCTTCGACAGCGAGAACGACGAATACTTCCTAGGACCCATCGTCACCTTTAAGAACCTCTCTGGCCAACTCGAAATCATTGACGGCCAGCAGCGCCTCACCACCATCATGCTGCTGCTCCGCGCGTTCTACGACAAGTTCACCAACATGAAGGATAAGCAGTCTGTGAAGATGCGCGAGGCAATCGCCCGTTGTGTATGGAAAACCGACGAGTTCGACGAGCCCGACATGGAACGCCTCAAGATCGACTCCGAGGTTGCATCGGACAACGACAAGAATGAATTCCTCGAGATTTTACGAGAGGGCAATGTAGGCGATGGCTGGAAGAGCGCCTATGCCCGCAACTTCGCTTTCTTCCAGAGGAAAATTGAGCAACTGGTGAGCGAGTGGCCCACCTACACCGTCTACATGGCCACACGCGTCATCAACAATGTGATACTGTTGCCCATTGAAGCGGAATCGCAGGACACCGCGCTACGCATCTTCTCGACTCTAAACGACCGAGGGTTGCCTCTCTCGGATGCCGACATCTTCAAGAGCCAGTTCTACAAGCATTATTCCGACACGGGGCGCAAGGACGAGTTCATCCGTCGCTGGAAGGGACTCGAGGAGGGAGCGAACGCTATCTTCCGGCCCATGCGCGGCACACCAACCGATGAGCTATTTACGCGCTACATGTACTACCGCCGCGCGAAGAAAGGCATCCGCGACACGACCACCGCATCGTTGCGCGACTTCTTCGGTGCCGATGGTTACGCCATGCTCAAGGAGGACGCCACGCTCGCCGATCTCGAGGCGCTGCTCGGCTTCTGGAAACGCGTCGACGCGCAGGAAGGGTTCAGCGAGCGCGTGCTCCGCAGGCTCTTCGTGCTGAACTACGCCCCCAACGGCATGTGGACCTATCTGCTAAGCGTCTGGTTCCTTGCCAACAGCGACAGCAAAGGTGTCCTCGATGACGAGGCACTCTACGGCTTTCTAAACAAGATCACGGCATTCATTTTCGCCTACGCCATTGAGCGACCCGGCGTGAACGCGCTGCGTTCGCCAGTGTATCCCGAGATGATCAACATCGTGGAGCACCGCCCGGTGGAGTTTCCTAACCACCACTTCAATCGCGCAAATATTGCTGAGCGATTCCGAACCTACGTGTTCACCAACGGCAGGCCTGTAACAAAGTCCATACTCACTTGGTGGGCGTACGCAGACCCAGATCAACCACTCATGGACCTAGACACCACGCTCGAAATTGAGCACATCTATGCCAAGAAGCGCAACGAGATAGACCCGCTCGTCGATCAATCCAGCCTGGAGGCGCTGGGTAACAAGGCGCTGCTCGAGAAGCGTGTAAACATCCGCGCGGCCGACTACAGATTCTGCGATAAACGCAAATACTATGAGGGATACACCGACGGCAATGGCAAGCGCAAAGCCGGAACAAAGATCACGGAACTCAAGCGCCTGGCACAAGTCATGGGAGACTTCACCGAAATAGACATCGCGACTCGCACGGCACGGATCATCGATGCCTTCGTGGACTACCTGGGCGACAACGGACTTTTGAGCTAAGGAGCGAACATGTTCGAAAGACTAACCAAGTACGCTGGCAAGCTGGCGGACAGAAACATGAATGTCGAGTTTGGGGGCGGGACGTTCGGACTCGAGGATTTCGTCGACGATTTCTATGGACTGGACGGGTTCGCGGACACCAGCTACTTCGAGACGCTTGAACGCCATAGCATCGACACCTCGGAAGGTATAGACAGCTGCGACATCGACCATGGGGACATTGACCTGATACGTGCATGCATCACGTGGTGCGTTCGTGGCGACCGCTTTTGCGACGGACTCCTTGCCGCGCAAGCTAGGAGCGGGTTTCTGGACCGCTGCCTCTCCCGGCTGAAGGAGCTCGACGAGGGCTGAACGGCAGCCACGAAGACGTCTGGCGCTGCGACAGCACGGCGATGCGACAATGCCATGCCGTCCACTCCGTCATGCCACCAAATCAAAAGCGGAACCAACGCTCAATCTTGAGATGCGTTAACCAAAGGACTCACGTTTCTGCCGGGAAGTCGAGAACGCGGGGCACACTGTGGCGCTTTATCCTCAGCTCATAGCTGCACTGCTTACTTGAAATGAACCCGTGGTCAAGATGAACTACGAGAATCATAGCGGGCAGACACCGCCCGCATGCCCCCTTCGGAATAGGCGCTGAGCAGCTCCTGAGCGTGGGCAAACTCGGGCCCTCGCCTCCAACCGAGCAGGCGGTTGACCGCGAGATTTCCCTGGACGTTGTGGACGAAGAGCAGATAGGCGTCCTCGCGCGAAAGCCCAGTCTCCTCCATGATCGAGGGAATCATCTGCTCGGCGCCGCGCTCGACGACGCGCTGTGCCACCCGGGCGTACGCGTCGTCATCCGAGTAGAGCAGATAATAGTCATCGTTTGCCGGCGGACGCTGGCAGAGGGCACCCGCCTCCGTTCCCTCGAGCGGCGGCACCGCCGCCAAGGCCTCGTCGATAAGCGCGTCGAGCAGGGCGAACTTGTCCTCGTAGTGCAGATAGAACGTGCCACGGTTGATATCGGCGCGGCGGCAGATATCCGCTACCGTCATCTTCGCGAAGCCGACCTCGGCCAGCAGCGCGAAGAACGCCTCCCGTATGACCGAGAGTGTATAGCGTCGGCGACGATCGATCTTCCCCGCTTCCATTACCCCTCCAATTGCAACGCTCGACAATGCCCGGCAAACGCTCGTTTATCGACAGCAGGCCGAAGCTGTTCATTGCTCTTAAGCAAATCGACATGGATACTTTTTATAGACACCTGTTTATAATAGCTGAAAGAAGGTATCCAGTGACCCTGTACGAGCAGCTCGTTATCGAGCTCACCAACCAATCGTTTTCCCTTCAGGCCGCCTACCGCAGCGGCGGCACGCCCTATGAGCTGAGTGACCGCGAGCCCGAGCCCTACGACCAGCAAATCAGGGACTTCGCCCGCATGATCGAGGAAGCCGATTGCGTGCTGGTGGGCGGGGCCTCTGGGCTCTCCGCGGCGGGCGGCGGCGACTTCTATTACGAGGACAACGCAACCTATCGCAGGCATTTCGGCAAATTCGCCGAGCGCTACGGTTTCAAGGGCGCTTTCGAGGGGTCGTTCTACCGCTGGCCCACCGCCGAGGCGCGCTGGGGATACCTCGCCACCTTCCTCGACACCACGCTCAACGCCCCGCTGCGCAAGCCCTACAGGGACCTCGACACCATTCTCGCCGAGAAGGATTTCTTCGTGCTCACCACCAACCAGGACACGCAGTTTGTGAAGCTCTATCCCTGGGAGAAAGTGGCAGAGATCCAAGGCGACCACCGCTTCTTTCAGTGCTCCCACTGTTGCACCGACGAGGTGTGGAACGCGGTCGAGCCGGTCTCCCACATGGTAGAGGCCATGGGAGACGGTCTGGAGGTTCCGACAGAGCTCGTGCCGCGCTGCCCGCACTGCGGAGCAGAGGCGTTCCCCTGGGTTCGCGGCTACGGCAACTTCCTGCAGGGCGAACTCTACGAGGAGCAGTACCGCAAGGTGTCCGACTGGCTCGACGCGCACGCACGGCAGAGGATCCTCTTCCTCGAGCTGGGTGTGGGCCGCATGACGCCCGCGTTTATCCAGGAGCCGTTCTGGGCCCTAACGGCGCAGTTACCGCAGGCCAGCTACATCGCCGTAAACAACAAGACGCAGTTTCTCCCCCGCGCGATCGAGGATCGGGGGCTCGCCGTTCGCGCCGACATCGCCGACGTGCTCGCCGACGTGCGCAAGACGCTGGGGAGGTAGCGCATGGAGACGGCGAAAGCAGTTCGCATAGGCAGGGCGCTAGCCGAAGCGGATCTTGTCATCATCGGCGCTAGCAACGGACTCGACATGGCGGAGGGGCTCAACCTTTTCTGCGCCGATGCTCATTTCCAAGAGGCGTACGGCGACCTCGCTCAGGCAGACGGCATCGGCTGCATACTGCAGGGGCTCGCTTCCCCGGATGCCAGCGTGCGACGCCGATGGGCCGAGCGGTTCCATCAAAAGGAGTATCTCGAATATGAGCCCGGCTCGCTCATGAACGGGCTGCGGCGTCTTACGGAGCACGCCGACACCTTCGTGGTCACATGCAACATCGACGGGCACTTCGCGCGCGCCGGGTTCGACGAGGAGCGCGTGCTCGAGACTGAGGGGAGCACGCGCACGTCGGTTGACGAGCGGCGCCTCGCCCATCCAGACGCCCTCGCCATGACCCAGCTCGAGGAGCTCGAGCGCCTTGTGCAAGCCCATCGCAACGGCAGGGTCGCCATCCTCGAACTTGGCGTGGGACTGCGCAACGGCATCATAAAGCACATGCTCGCCCAGATCGCGAACGTCTGCGAGCACGCCACCTACATCGTGTTCAACTACAGCCAGGCTATGGCGCCCGATGCATCGTGCGAGACGATTCTCGTTGACGGCGATATGGCCCCGGCTTTCGAGGAGATTGCCCAATGCCGTCTCTAGAGAGGGAAGCGTATAGGCTTCGAAGCCTTATCGACGATGCCGACGCCATCATCGTCGGCATCGGCTCGGGCATGTCAAGCGCCGCCGGGTTCAACCATTACAACCGCGCAGGCATGGCGCGCGCCGGAATGACGGACTGGCAGCAAGCCTTTGGCTTCAAGAGCCTTTTCGACGGCTTCTACCACCTCTACCCCAGCCTCGAGCAGCGATGGGCATACTATGCGCGATACATCGACTTCATGCTGCGCGAGCTGGCCTCGCAGCCCTATCTCGACCTACGGTCCCTCATCGGCCATAAGGATTACTTCATCCTGAGCACCAATGTGGACACCCAAGTCGAGAAGACGTTTCCCGACGAGAGAACCTGTAACTATCAGGGAAGCTTCGCGCACCTTCAGTGCAAGCAGCCATGCTGCGACGAGCTCTTCGACGCGAGCCCCTACGTCGAACGCATGCTCGCGGGCATGGCGGGGTTCGAGGTCCTCAGCGAGGATATCCCCCGATGCCCGCATTGCGGCTGGCAGCTTGTGCCGTGGGTGCGCGACGACACGTTTCTGCAGGGTGCGGCCTGGCGCGAGAGCCTCGGACGATACGAGCACTTCGTGCGCGAGCGCAGCGATCGCCGCGTGCTGTTGCTGGAGCTCGGCGTGGGCGAGATGACCCCCGGCATCATCACGCTCCCGTTCTGGAGCATGACCGCGAA
>NZ_QSKB01000029.1:0-34041 GCF_003469085.1 Collinsella sp. AM29-10AC | reverse complement strand
TCCTAGTGTTCGCTTCTAATAAAGAAGGCCAAGATTCGGGACGCAGTTCAAATTAAGTCTGTCCCCAATGAGTGCAATGAGTAGGGATAGAAAAAGGCCCGGGTGCCGTGGCATCCGGGCCTTTGCTAGCAACTTGATGTTGCGGGCAGCTTAGAACTTGTGACCGCACTTCTTGCAGACGCGCAGCTTGTTCTTGCCGTCCTTCTCGTGACCGACGCGGGTAACCTTACCGCACTCGGGGCAGACGAGATTGACGTTGGAGGCGTCGATGGGAGCCTCCTGCGAAACGATGCCGCCCTGCTGGTTGGCAGCGTTGGGCTTGACGGCCTTCTTGACGACCGAAACGCCCTCGACAACGACCTTGTTCTCGGCGGGGAGAGCACGCAGGACAACGCCCTGCTTGCCGCGATCCTTACCAGAGAGAACCTGGACCTTATCGCCCTTCTTGATATACATATATCTCCCCTAACTACAGGGTCTCGGGAGCGAGCGAGACGATCTTCATGTACTTCTTGTCACGAAGCTCGCGAGCGACGGGCCCGAAGATACGGGTGCCGACGGGCGAACCATCGTTGTTGATGACAACGCAGGCGTTCTCATCAAAGCGAATGTAGGAGCCATCCTTGCGGCGGATCTCCTTAACGGTGCGAACGACGACGCAACGGACAACGTCCTTCTTCTTGACGTTGGCGCCAGGGGTAGCCTCCTGGACAGCACCGATGAACACATCGCCGATGCCTGCATAACGACGCTTGGAACCGCCAAGCACCTTGATGCAGCGAATCTTGCGAGCGCCGGAGTTGTCGGCGACGTTCAGCATGGTTTGCATCTGAATCATGGTAGATGTTCCTCCGAACTAAGAACCGAAGAGAGGTGCGCAGCCTTTATACGGCCTGTGGTATGCAAGCCAGGCATACGCACATCTTCGGAAACGTACAAGTCGTAAGAGCGACTGCTTATTTAGCGCGCTCGACGACCTCGATGAGGCGCCAACGCTTCATCTTGGACATAGGACGGGTCTCCATAACGCGGACGGTGTCGCCCACGCCAGCCGTGCACTCCTCGTCGTGAGCGTGCAGCTTCTTGGAGCTGGTCATCATCTTGCCGTACTTGGGGTGACGCTTGCGCTCGGTGATGGTGACAACAATGGTCTTGGCACCGGAGACGGAGGTAACGACACCCGTACGGACCTTACGCGAGTTACGCGAATCAGTCATGTTCTCTCCTTAGGTCCTACTCGGCGACAGCGGACTTCTCCGCTGCGATCTCGCGGGCGCGCTGCTCCGTGAGGACGCGAGCGATGTCCTTCTTCACGGTGTTGACGCGAGCGGTGTTGTCCAGCTGGCTGGTGGCCATCTGGAAACGAAGGTTAAAGAGCTCGGCGCGCATTTCCTTCAGCTTCTCAACGAGCTGAGCGTCCGAGAGCTCACGAATCTCTGCGGGCTTCATTAGTTCTCCTCCTTGGCGGCGGCGGCGTCCTCAGCAGCCCACTTGGCCTCGAGAGCGGCCTCCTCAGCCATCTCCTTCTCGATGCGCTGCTCAGCGTTCTTGGCAGCAACAATCTTGGTCTTGATGGGAAGCTTGTGCTGTGCAAGACGCAGAGCCTCGCGAGCGACCTCCTCGGGCACGCCCTTGACCTCGAACATGATGCGGCCGGGCTTGACGACGGCCACCCACTCCTCGGGGTTACCCTTACCAGAACCCATGCGAGTCTCGGCAGGCTTCTTGGTGATGGGCTTATCGGGGAAGATCGTGATGTAGACACGACCGCCACGCTTCATGTAGCGGGTCATGGCAATACGAGCGGCCTCGATCTGACGGTTGGTGATCCAATGGGCCTCGAGAGCCTGGATACCAAACTCGCCGAAATGCAGCTCGGTATTACCCTTGGCCTGGCCCTTCATGGAGCCACGCTGCACCTTGCGGTGAAGAATACGCTTAGGGGCAAGCACTACTGACCCCTCCTCTCGGAGTTACGACGACGAGGACGGGAAGAGCCCTCGAGTGCAGGGTTGGGAACAGGCTGGCCCGGGAGCTTCTCGCCCAGGTAGATCCAGACCTTCACGCCGCAAGCGCCCATGGTGGTGCTGGCGACAGCCGTGCCGTAGTCGATCTTGGCACGGAGGGTGTGCAGAGGCACGCGACCCTCGCGGTACCACTCACGACGGCCCATCTCGGCACCGCCGAGACGACCGGAGCACTGGATACGGATGCCCTTAGCGCCGGCCTTGCGGGCAGACTGGACAGCCTTGCGCATGGCGCGACGGAAGGCAACGCGGCCCTCGAGCTGCTCGGCGATAGACTGAGCAACGAGATTGGCGTCGAGCTCGGGGCGCTTGATCTCGACAACGTCGACGGAGAGCTGGCCCTTGGAGACGCCAGCGACCTTCTCGAGCTCGGTGCGGAGGGTATCGATCTCGGCACCCTTCTTACCGATGACAACGCCGGGGCGAGCGGTGAGGATGATGACCTTCACCTTGTCGCCAGCGCGCTCGATCTCGACGCGGGAGACAGCTGCGCGGGAAAGACGCTTCTCGAGGTACTTGCGGATCTCGAGATCGTTACCGAGGGTCTTAGCGTAATCCTTCTCTGCGAACCAGCGGGAGCGCCAGTTCTCGGTGATGCCAAGACGGAAGCCGGTGGGGTAGACTTTCTGACCCATACAGCTTTACGCCTCCTTTCGAGGAGCAACGACGACGGTGATGTGGGAAGTACGCTTCAGAATGCGAGAAGCGGAACCCTTGGCGCGGGGACGGATGCGCTTAAGCGTCGGACCCTCGTCAACATAGGCAGCGGCGACAACCAGGTTGTCGGCACGCAGACCGTTGTTGTTCTCGGCGTTCGCAACGGCGGAACGGAGAACCTTCTCGACATCCACGGCGACGGCGCGGTCGCAGAAGTGGAGGATGTCGAAGGCCTGAGCGACAGGCTTGCGGCGGATCAGATCGACCACCAGGCGGGCCTTGCTGGGGGAAACACGCACGTACTTAGCGACGGCGCGAACCTCGGTGGCCTCAGTTTCAATAGACTTAGTTGCCATTTACGGTTAACCCCCTATTTGGCCTTGTGGCCACGGAACGTACGAGTCGGCGCGAACTCGCCGAGCTTGTGACCAACCATGGACTCGGTAACATACACGGGCACATGCTTGCGGCCGTCGTGGACGGCGATGGTGTGACCAACCATCTCGGGGAAGATGGTGGACGCGCGGGACCAGGTCTTCACGACGTCCTTCTTGCCAGCCTCGTTCATCGCGGTGATACGCGAGAGAAGGCGAGTCTCCACGAACGGGCCCTTTTTGAGACTTCTGCTCATAAGTGCTTTCTCCTAAAACTCGGTATCCGAAATTACTTCTTACGGCGACGAATGATGTGCTGGTTCGAGACCTTCTTCTTCTTGCGCGTACGAAGGCCCTTCGTCGGCTTACCCCAGGGGGTAACAGAGGGACGACCAGAGGTGTGGTTCTTGCCCTCGCCACCGCCGTGCGGATGGTCGACAGGGTTCATGACGGTACCGCGGACGGTCGGGCGCACGTTCATGTGACGCTTACGGCCGGCCTTGCCGATGACGATGTTGGCGTGGTCGGCGTTGCCGACCTCACCGACGGTGGCGCGGCAGGTAACGAGGATGCGGCGCATCTCGGAGGAAGGCATACGGACGATAGCGTACTTGCCCTCCTTACCCATCAGCTGGCAGGAGTTACCGGCGGAACGGGCGATAGCAGCGCCCTTGCCCGGCTGGAACTCGACGGCGTGGATGAGCGTACCGACGGGGATGTCGGCGAGGGGCAGAGCGTTGCCCGGCTTGATGTCGGCGTCAGAACCGGACATGATGGTCTGACCGACCTCGAGGCCCTTGGGGGCCAGGATGTAGCGCTTCTCACCGTCAGCGTAGTGCAGCAGAGCAATGCGAGCGGAACGGTTCGGATCGTACTCGATCGTGGCAACCTTGGCGGGCACGCCGTCCTTGTTGCGCTTGAAGTCGATCACGCGGTAACGACGCTTCACGCCGCCGCCCTGGTGGCGGGTGGTGATGCGGCCGTTGTTGTTACGACCGGCCTTCTTGGGCAGGGGCTCGAGAAGAGACTTCTCGGGCTTGGTGCAGGTGATCTCGGAGAAGTCGGAGATCGTCTGCCAACGCCTACCAGCGGAGGTCGGCTTAAGGTGCTTTACAGCCATTACAATCCCTTTCAATAGGAATCCGTTAGCCATCGCAGACAGGGATTCGAGGTTCTGCCTCGGGTGCGATGACACCGGACGTATACACGGTTCCGGGCGTGTCCATTTTATACGCCCAAAACCTTGAGCTCTCGCCTCCCCTATTTGGGAGGCATGAGCTCACTCAACAGCAGCGAGTCTTAGGCCTGGTTGCCAAAGACCTCGATGGTGTCGCCCTCGGCCAGCGTGACGATGGCCTTCTTCCAAGAACGGGTCTTGCCGGCGACATAGCGCACGCGCTTGGTCTTGGGCTTGACCGTCAGGGTGTTCACGCGAACGACCTTGACGCCGAAGATCTCCTCGACAGCGTCCTTGATCTGATACTTGTTAGCATCCTTGGCGACCTCGAACGTGTACTTGTTCAGCTCCATGCCGGAGAAGGAACGCTCGGACACGATCGGACGGATGATGATCTCGTGGGCGGTCATTTATGCAAGCACCTCCCCGAAGTGAGCGGCGATGTCGGCGGGCATCAGCACAGCGTTGTTGTTGACGAGATCGTAGGTGTTGGCCTCGTCGGCAGTGATGATGAACGTCTTGGGAATGTTGCGGAACGACAGGTAGGCGTTGACGTCCTCATCGCGAACGATGATGGTCAGACGCTTGCCCTCAAGGCCGAGAGCCTTGAGCATGGCGACGGCAGCCTTGGTGGAAGGCTTCTCGAAGCCGTAGTCGTCGACGAGCACGAGCTCGCCATCGGCCAGCTTGGCGGACAGCGCGGAGCGCATAGCCAGCTTGACCTCCTTGTTGTTCATACGCTTAGCGTAGGAACGGGGCTTGGGGGCGAAGACAACGCCACCGTGACGCCACTGGGCAGCACGGATGGAACCCTGGCGGGCACGGCCGGTGCCCTTCTGACGCCAAGGCTTCTTGCCGCCACCGGAAACCTCAGAGCGACCCTTAGCAGACTGGGTGCCCTGACGCCAAGAGGCCATCTGGCACTTGACGATGTGGTGCATAACGTGGATGTTCGGCTCGATGCCGTACACCTCAGCGGCGAGCTCGGCCTCGGCGACCTTCTTGCCCTCGCTGTTCTTTACTTCAAACTTTGCCATTTAAGTGTTCTCCTTGGTATGACGCTGGGCTAAATGGGCTGGGCCCTTAGGCCATACGGATGGCGACGAGACCATTCTTGGCACCCGGGACAGCGCCCTTGACCAAGATGAGGTTCTGCTCGGCATCGATGCGGACAACGGAAAGGTTCTTGACGGTAACACGCTCGTTACCCATGTGACCGGCCATCTTGACGCCCTTGAGGACGCGCGCAGGATAGGCGCACTGACCGATAGAACCGGGGTGACGCTGGAAGTGAGAACCATGCGTCATAGGACCGCGGCGCTGACCCCAGCGCTTGATGCGACCCTGGAAGCCCTTACCCTTGGAGGTACCGATGACGTCGACCTTCTCGACATCAGCGAAATCAGCGACGGTGACGACCTCGCCGACCTTGTGCTCCTCGCCGTTCTCGACGCGGACCTCACGAAGGAAACGGACAGGCTCGACGCCAGCCTTGGCGAAGTGACCAGCCATGGGCTTGTTCACGTTCTTGGCCTTGATGTCGCCGAAACCGATCTGGACGGCGTCATAGCCGTCGGTTGCCTGAGTTTTAACCTGCGAGACAGCGCAGGGGCCAGCCTGGATGACCGTGACGGGAACGACGTTATCGTTCTCGTCCCAAACCTGGGTCATGCCAATCTTGCGGCCGAGAATCATGCTGATCAAGATATGATCCCAACTCTCGCGTGGTCTTGGGACAATGCGTACACCACCGAGCGTACGCCCCTAGAGGACCACTACTTACACGACGTGCTCCCCAGCCTTGTATTTCGCCCGGACTACCTGACAACCCTATTAAGCAGGCATTTTGTCCAGCCAGAATACTCCCCTGGTTACACACAGCTGTTTAGTATACACGGCTGCGGGCGTATCCATCGAGATTCATATTTCACTCACATTGTTTACGCAGGTAAAGTGCGTGGATGGCTCCCGAGCACGGCGGAGGGCCGGAGAAATATATTAAGGTCCCTGCTCTACAGTCCTGCGCAAGACGGAGAGCACATTAAGTGCTCTCCTTTGCGTGCGGAACTCGCGATGACCTTAATATATTTCTCCGGCCCTCCGCCGTGCTCGGGAGACGACACGTTGATGTCTGCTTAACTCTGCTCGCTCAGCTAATTACTTTGTTGAGGATCGATGATTTGCTGCAAGATAAACTTGGATTGGGGCGCGTCGCCTTCTTCTCCCGACTTTTCCTCTTCGAAATCGAAAATCATGATGGCGCAATTGGGGAGTTTTGCTGGGAGATCGAAGCCCTCTGGGGCTGCAGCCTTGATGAATTGGCGGCTGGCACTGCCGTGGCTTACTGCTAGGAGGGTTTCGATGCCCTCGGCGCCCATGAGATTGGTGAGGGTGCCTACCATGCGCTCCTGCAGTGCGCGGCTTCCTTCTCCTCCGAAGGGGACCAGGTCCTCGCCCGGGTCCCAGACATCGGTGGGCAGGGCGTCGTGGGGGCCTTCTTCGAAGGTACCGTAGCTGCGCTCGATGATGCCTTCGCAGGGCTCGACCGCTGTGTCCGGGCCGAGGAGTTCAATTGCGACGAGACTTGCCGTGTCCATGGCTCGGCCTAAGGGCGAAGAGACCACTTTGTCGGGAACGACGCCGTGGTCCTTGAGCCACGCGGCTGCCATTCCCGCTTGTTTGCGGCCCAGGACGGTCAACGGAGAATCACAGCGGCCCTGGACCAGCTTTTTGACGTTGAACTCAGTTTGACCGTGGCGGAGTAGATATAGCTTCTTCATGCTCTCCCCTTCTGCATCAGTTGCTTTACCGGCGCAGCCCTACTCGTGGGTATGGTCTACGTAGTCTTCGTCGATCGTAATCTTGGCAATCGACTTGGGATATTCGGATTCGACACGTTTCGCCAACGCGCGCTTTAGGTCCTCGGCGCTCATCGCCAAATCCGAGGGACGTACGCAGTCAAAGATCACGTTAGTATGCGTGGGACCCGGAACACAGCGCAGGTCGTGAATCGAAAGGCGGCTATCGATCTCTTGAACCATAGCGTTGATGCGCAGACGCATGCTCGCCACTTTGGGGTCGTCGGTCACGATGGGATCGTAATGGAGCGTGACGATCATTCCGTCTTCGTTTCTAAACGACTGCTCGATGTTATCGAGCGTGTCGTGACTTTCCAGCGGGCTGGCCTCGGCTGCCATCTCGGCGTGAGCGCTTGCGAACTTCCTGCCCGGGCCGTAGTCGTGAACCATCAGATCGTGGACGCCCAAAACGCCGGGGTAGCTCATGATCTTGTCTCGAATGTGCTTAACCAGCTTAGGATCGGGCGCCTGGCCCAAAAGCGGGCTCACCGTATCCTGGATGAGTTCAAAGCCGCTCCAGCCAATATAGGCGCCAACGGCAAGGCCGACCCATGCATCAAGATTGATGTGCGTCACCTGCGAAACAATTGCGCACGCCAGCACAGCACCCGTGGCTAGGACATCGTTCTTTGAGTCCTGAGCGGTCGCATGCAGCGTCTCGGACTCAATACGATCGCCGAGCTTTTGGTTGAGGGCCGCCATCCACAGCTTAACGACCATCGAAAGCGCAAGGACTGCCACCAGGGCAAGCGAGAACTCGACAGGTTCGGGGTGGATGATGCGCTCCACCGAGGACTTTACCAGTTCGAGGCCAATGAGCAGCACGAGCGCCGCCACGACTAGACCCGAGAGGTACTCGTAGCGACCGTGGCCGTAAGGATGCTCGGGGTCGGCCGGCTTGGTCGCCAGCTTAAAGCCCAGCACGCTCACGATATTCGAGCTGGCATCGGACAGGTTGTTCATGGCATCTGCCACGATCGAAACCGAACCCGACAGCACGCCAATTGCACCCTTCGCAGCGCATAGTGCCACATTGGCGAGAATACACACCATGCCCGTCAACGTACCCACGCGTGCACGGTCGCCCTGCGCACGCTTAACAATCCACTCGACCATCTATATCCGCCCCCACGGTACTACCTATATATCTATTGCTCAAACGGATTGTAGTGTAGCCACTTTGCCCCACAGATACAAAAAGGCCGCAACCCACACGGGCCACGACCTTGGAACATGACAAAGGAATCGTCCTTTTGTCGCACAGGTTTATACGCTTGCTTCAGCAGCGCTCGCCACTGTTTCGGGCGAATCGACTTCGTCTTCTGCCGCCCGCCCCCTCGCCGACACCACGCCAAAGCAGTAGCTCAGCGCCGCAGACACCGCAAATGCCACACCGCCGGCAGCGCAGCACCACAGCAGGTTCGAGATACCGCCCGTGGCAAAGCCAATGACCATGAGGACATTCGTCATGCCGATGGTATAGGCCGTAACGTGGCCCACGGCCGCAACAAGGCCTCCGACGGCGCCGCCGATGGCCATGCACGTCAGGCACCTGCCATATTTGAAGCCGCAACCGTACAGCGCCGGCTCGCTTACGCCGCCAAGAACGCCCGAGATTGAATAGCCCAGCATGAGCGCCTTCTCGTCCTTATCCGCAACGCGGAGCGACGCGCCAAAGGGCATGCCCCAAACGGCGAACGTTGCCATCGTCGCGGCGATCAGGATGCACGAATCCGTTCCCACACTCATAAACTGCGCATAGGCGAGCGATAGGACAACGTTGCTGACGCCCGCGATCTTAAGAAACTCCCAGCCCGCGGCAAGCCCCATGAGCGTGAGCAGCGACACGATGCCACCGGAATTGCCAAGCATAAACATAAGCTGGCCCAACAGCATGCCCAGATAGCTGCCCGCCGGCGCCGTAATACACAGCGAAACCGGAACCATAACGAGCATGGTTGCAAACGGAACGAACGAAAACGCCACGGCCTGAGGGATAACGCGCCGAAAGAAACACTCCACTCGCCATAGCACGGGCACCGAGATGAGAACCGGGATAACAGTTGTCGTGTAATCGTTGACCGGCGCGGGAAGCAGGCCATACACGGAAGTCATCGATGCCCCCGTCGTCGATGCGGCATCGACGAGCTTAAGCAGATCGGGCGCAATCAATACGCCGCCCAGCATCATGCCCAGCTGCTCCGAGCAACCGAGCTGGCGGGCAGCCGCCCAACCAAGATAAATGGGCAAAAAGTAGTAGCCGGCGTTATAGAGCCAACTGTAGAACAGGCGATAGATTTCGGAATCGGCAGACCACAGGCCCAGCATGCCTTCGCCCATAATGACGGCGACGGTACGGAACAACGCCGCGCAGACAATAAACGGCAGCGCCGACATCATGCTTTTGGACAGATAGTCCACCACGGCCATGGCGTTTGATGAGACCGTCGTTGTAAACGAGGTGTTAGAAACTTGTGACATGGAACGCCTTTCCCAATGTGACATACAGACCTTTCCTTTGTCACATCGTGTGGTACTGACCGATTGTGCGGTACTTTTCGTAGCGGAGGTTTGTGAGGGTCATGTCATCGAGCCGCCCAAGCGTATCGAAGGCATCAAATGCCGAGGACATGACGGAACCGGCGATCTCCTCATGCGACAGGCCCCTATCGTCAATAATGCCGTCGATAATGCCGAGCGCCAACAGATCGGGAGCCGTGAGCTTCAGCGCCTCGGCGGCCTCATTCGCGCGCTCGGTATCCTTCCACAGGATCGACGCACAGGCCTCGGGGCTCACGACCGAATAGGCCGAGCTCGAGAGCATCAGGATGCGGTCGGCCACGGACAGCGCCAGCGCGCCACCGGAGCCGCCCTCGCCTGTCACCACCGAGACAATCGGCGTCTTAAGACCGCTCATCTCCATGAGATTCTGGGCAATCGCCTCGCCCTGGCCGCGCTCCTCGGCACCGATGCCGCAAAACGCGCCCGAAGTATCGACCAGGCACAGAACCGGTCGACCAAACTTTTCGGCTTGGCGCATAAGGCGCCGCGCCTTGCGGTAGCCCTCGGGATGCGCCATGCCAAAGTTGCGGCGCATACGCTCTTTGGTCGTGGTACCGCGCTCGATGGCGATGACCGTTACGGGGCGTCCGTCTTTCCAACCAATGCCGGCCACCACAGCGGCGTCGTCGCCAAAGTAACGGTCGCCGTGCAGCTCCACAAATCCATCCAGGCCCAGCGAGATCATCTCGCCTGCCGTGACGCGATCTGCCGAGCGGGTCTGCCTGACAATCTCGAACGCGGTTTTTGGTGCCGACGAGCGCTTGAACAAGTGTCCCAGCTTTTTGCCGCGGCGACCCGTATGCACGATTTCATGCGGTGCCCCCAGGCCGGGCGCGTGCCCTTCGTGCAGTGCCAGCAGCTCGCCTATCGTGAGCGCAATCTCGCCACGCGGAACAACGGCATCGCAAAAGCCGTGCTCCAGCAAAAACTCGGAGCGCTGGAATCCCTTGGGCAGGCGCTTGTGCATGTTCTGCTCGATCACGCGCGGGCCGGCAAATGCCGTCAGGGCATCGGGCTCGGCCAGGATAATGTCGCCCTCCATGGCAAAGCTCGCGGTTACGCCTCCGGTCGTGGGGTCGGTGAGCACCGTGATATACAGACCGCCCGCCTCGCTGTGGCGCCTAACCGCCGCAGAAATCTTGGCCATCTGCATCAGCGATGTCACGCCCTCTTGCATGCGCGCGCCGCCCGAAACGGTAAAGCCGACAACTGGCAATCCCAGCTCGGTCGCACGCTCAAATGTACGACAGATCTTCTCGCCCACCACGGAACCCATCGAGCCCATCATAAAGTTGGCGTCCATAAAGAAGAGTGCCGTATCGCAACCGCAGATTTTGCCCCTGCCGCACACAACGGCATCGCGCTCACCCGAACGCTCGACCGTGCCCTTGAGCTTATCGGCATAGCCGGGAAACGAGAGGAAGTCCTCCGACGCCAGATTGGCATCCCATTCCTCAAACGTGCCCTCGTCGACCGTCATGCGCATGCGCGCGCGACCGCTCACGCGAAAGTGTTTGCCGCAACGGGGGCACACCTCGAGGTTGTCGTGCAGGCGTGCCTCATCGATCACACGGCGGCACTCCGGACACTTGATAAACACGTGGCGCGCGGGAAACTCGGCGCACGACTCGGTCATCGGCCCCTCAAGAACATTGACCGCCTTCGCTTTTCTATTCATCAGCATAGAGATGCCCCATCAGATCGGTGTGGTACATGCCCGACAAGAACTCGTCGTTTGCCAGCACGTCGAGCTGAAGCTCGCTATTTTCGCTCACGCCCTCAATCACGAGCTCGCCCAGGGCCGAGCGCATCTTGCGAATGGCACCGTCACGCGTGGGCGCGCACACGATGAGCTTGCCGAGCATGGAGTCGTAGTACGGCGGAACGTTCGCTCCGGTAAACATGGCCGAATCCCAGCGCACGCGCGGACCACCCGGCACACGCAACGCGGTGACCGTTCCGCATGACGGCAGAAAGTCCGGCGTTTCGGCATTGATGCGGCACTCCATGGCGTGGTTGCGCACCGGCATGTCCTCCTGCTCAAAGGGCAGAGGCTGGCCGGCTGCCACGCGCAGCTGCCACTTGACCAAGTCGGTATCGGTCACAAACTCCGTGACCGGATGCTCAACCTGCAGGCGCGTGTTCATTTCCATAAAGTAGAAATTACCGTCATCTGAGTACAAAAACTCAATGGTGCCGGCACCCTCATAGCCGACGGCACGAGCCAGGTCGCGCGCGGCCTTGTGCATGCGCGCGCGAATATCATCGCGTCCGTCGAGGCACGGCGCGGGGCTCTCCTCGATCAGCTTTTGGTTGCGGCGCTGCACCGAGCACTCGCGCTCGCCGAGCGAAAACACATGGCCCTGCTTATCGGCCATAATCTGCACCTCAACGTGATGCGCCGGCGCGACGAACTTCTCCATGTAGCACTCGCCGTCGCCAAAAACGGCCTCGCCCTCGGCACGCGCCTCGATGAACGCCTTTGCCGCATCTTCCACGCGCTCGACCTTGCGAATACCGCGGCCGCCTCCACCCGCACGCGCCTTAATAAGCACGGGGCAGCCAATGCGCTCAGCCTCGGCCGTTGCCTCCTCGGGACTTTTGAGCAAATCGCAGCCCGGCACGATAGGCACGCCCGCCGCGGCGGCCGTTCGGCGTGCAGCGTCCTTGTCGCCCATGCTGTCGATCACCTCGGCCGAAGGACCGACAAACGCCAGACCGAACTTGTCGCAGTCGCGCACGAAGCTCGCCTTCTCGGAAAAGAAGCCATAGCCGGGATGGATCGCCTTTGCCCCCGACTTTACGGCACAGGTGAGCACGGCATCGTCGTTGAGGTAGCTCTCGGCAAGACGCGGGCCGCCGATGCAATACGCCTCGTCGGCAAGCTGCACGTGTAGCGCGTCCGCATCGGCCGTGGAATAAACGGCGACGGTCTTGATGCCCATATCGCGGCACGCGCGGATAACACGGACCGCGACTTCGCCGCGGTTGGCGATGAGCACTTTGTCGAACATGGAGCCTTCCTTAACTTTCGTGCATGAGTGCAAAAGACATATCGGCGCGGCAGCAAACCTCACCGTTGACGCTCGCAGTACCCGTCGCAAAGCGGAACGGCCCGCGCGCACGCGTGATGGAGCACACTAGATCCACCGTGTCGCCCGGGCGCACCGGACGCTTAAAGCGCACCTTGTCCAGACTCGTGTAGAACGGCGTCGCGCCGCGCGCCTCCTCATCGCCCATCAGCAGCACGCAGCAGTTCTGGGCGAGCATCTCGCACTGAATCACGCCGGGAACGACCGGGTTTCCCGGAAAATGTCCCTGCAAAAAGTACTCGTCGCCTGTAATCGTGATCTTGCCGTGGGCCTCGTCGCCCACCAGCTCGGCTTCGTCGAGCAAAAGCATCGGCTCGCGATGCGGTAACAGTTCTTTAAGCTCTTCTTTGTTCATGGATATCACCTATCCGATCCTCATAAGGCAACTGCCGAACTCCACGAGGTCGCCGTCGGCCACGCAGATCTCGAGCACCTCACCGTCTGCCTCGGCCGTCACCTCGTTGAGGACCTTCATGGCCTCGATGATGCAGAGGGTCTCGCCGGCCTTGACCTTGGAGCCCACGTGCACAAACGGCTCGTCGCCCGGCGCCGGGGCAGCATAGAAAACGCCGACCATGGGAGCGGTCACCTCGGTGCCCTTAGGCTCCGGCGCGGCGGCAGGTGTCTGCGCGGCGGGTTCCGGTGCGGCAGGCGCGACTGCGGGAGCTGCAACTGGAGCGGCCATGGCACTCGGCATAGGCATGGGCACGGCAACCGGCTGCGCCGCACTCGCGCGCTCGAGCTCGACCGCGGTGCCATCGGGCTCCTCAACACGCACGCGCGTGAGGCCGCGGTCCTCCATAACATCGGCTATCTCGGCAAGTCTTTTGGAATCCATGCTCTAGCTCCTCGTATATCTACGCAGCGCGATGGCGGCGTTGTGCCCGCCAAAGCCCAGGTTGGTCGAAAGCGCCCAGGTAAGGTCGGCGCGAACCGCTCGATTAGGCGTGTAGTCAAGATCGCAGGCGGGATCGGGCGTGTGGTAGTTAATGGTCGGGGGCACCACGCCCTGCTCGAGCGCCATGGCACAGGCCATGACCTCGATGGCACCCGTAGCACCGATCATGTGGCCGGTCATCGACTTGGTCGACGAGACGTGCGCCGCGCGCGCCGCGTCCTCGCCGAGCGCACGCTTAATGCCCGCCGTCTCGGACGAATCGTTGAGTTTAGTCGAGGTGCCGTGAGCGTTGATGTAGAGGCCCTCGGAAGGCTTAACGTCGCCCTCGGCCACCGCCAGCGATATCGCACGGGCAATGCCGGCAGCCTCGGGATCGGGGCTCGTGATGTGATAGGCATCATCGGTGTTGCCGTAGCCCACGACCTCGGCGTAAATGTGCGCACCGCGCGCCTGCGCATGTTCCATGCTCTCGAGCACGAGCACGCAGGCGCCCTCGCCCATCACAAAGCCGTCGCGGTCTGCATCGAACGGACGACAAGCCGTCGCAGGATCGGGATTGGTAGTGAGTGCACGGCAGGACGTAAAGCCCGCAACGGCATCGGGGATGATGGCCGCCTCGGCACCGCCGGCGAGAATCGCATCGGCATAGCCATGCTTGATGGCGCGGAACGCCTCGCCCACGGCATGAGCCGAGGTCGCGCACGCGGTCACCACGGGCAGGGTCGGGCCTTTTGCCTTGTGGCGGATCGCGATATTGCCCGAAGCCATATTGGGAATCATCATCGCAATCATGTAAGGCGATGCGCGGCGGGGCCCACGGTCGGCAATCGTATGGACGTTGTCGACAAGCGTCTGCATGCCGCCCACGCCTGAACCCACGTAGACGCCCAGGCGCTCGCGATCGATGGCGCCTTCGACATCAAAGCCCGCATCGTGCATGGCCTCGTCCGACGCCGCCAGTGCAAACTGAACGCAGGGGTCTAAGTGCTTGGCATCGTGCTTGCCAAAGTAGTCGTTGCCGTCAAAGCCCTTGACCTCGGCCGCCACCTTGACGGCAAACGCATCCGTATCGAAGTGCGTAATCGGGCCGATGCCACAGGTCCCGGCACACATGGCCGCCCAGGTGGCAAGCGCGGTGTTGCCAAGCGGCGACACGGCACCGATGCCGGTGATTGCAACTCTCTGTTCCATCATGCTCTCCTCATTCAAGCCGTTCTTCGGCCCTGGTTTCTACATCGCCATTCCGCCGTCGACGCGCACGACCTCACCCGTAATGTAGGCAGCCGCATCACTCGCCAAAAAGCGCACCACGCCGGCCACTTCCTCGGGGCGTGCCATGCGCTTAAGGGGAATCTGTTCCTCGGTTGCCGCACGCACCTTCTCCGAGAGCTTTGCCGTCATATCTGTTTCGACAAACCCGGGAGCGACCGCATTAACCCTCACGCCGCGGGGCGCAAGCTCGCGTGCCACCGCCTTGGTAAGCCCTATCACGCCCGCCTTGGAGGCAGCGTAGTTGGCTTGCCCGGCATTGCCCATTAGGCCCACGACCGAGCTCATGTTGATGACGCAACCGCCGCGCTGACGCATAAAGGTCTTGGTGAGCGCGCGCGTCGTGTTGAATGTGCCCTTGAGATTGACATCGAGCACGCGGTCGAAGGCATCGTCGCCCATACGCATGAGCAGGCCATCGCGGGTGATGCCGGCGTTGTTGACAAGCGCCCAAATGGAGCCAAAGTCGTTGAGGACCGTCTCCACGCACGCGTTGACGGCATCGGGCTCGGCCACGTCACATTGATATGCGCGCGCCGTGGCGCCAGCCGCCTCGCAGGCTTCGCACGTCTCACGCGCCGCATCGACGCTTCCGGCATAGATGACGGCGATATCAAAGCCGTCCTCCGCCAGGCCCACGGCACAAGCGCGACCGATACCGCGCGAGGCGCCCGTGACCAGCGCCACGCGACGCGAGTCGATGCGCTCGAGCGCGCCGTTGTTCAAGTTGCCCATGTCATTCCTTTCGGGTTACAGCCCTATGGGCTATGCGAGCTCGTTGGCAATAGCTGCGACCTGTTCTGCCGTTTCGCACGAATACACGCGAACGTCGCTCAACGTACGCTTGACCAAGCCGGACAGCGTTTTGCCAGGGCCGACCTCAATAAACGTATCGATGCCTTGATCCTGCAGAGCATGCAGCGTGTCGACCCAGCGCACGGCATGACTCACCTGGTTGGCAAGCATCTCCGCTGCCGCCTGCGGGTCGGCCGGATAGGGCGCCGCTGTCATATTTGCCATAACAGGAATGAGCAGCGGGGACGGCGCGTGACCGGCCTCGATATATGCAGCAAGGCCACAGGTCGCCTCGGCCATATAGGGGCTATGGAATGCACCCGACACCGCGACCTTCATGGCGCGACCGCCAGCCTCTTTCACTAGAACGTCGAGCTCCTGCAGCGCCTCGGGCGCTCCGGCCACAACCGTCTGCTGGGGGCTGTTGTAGTTGACCGGCCAGCAGTCCTCGCCGGCCTGTTTTGCCAAGCCCTCGACCTGCGCCGCATCGAGTTTGATGACGGCGCGCATGCCACCGGGGTGACGCTCGGCCGCCGTGGCCATCAATGCCGCGCGCTCACATACGAGCTCAAAACCCGCTCGCGTATCGAATGCCCCCGCAAAGGTGAGTGCAGCGACCTCGCCCAGCGAGAATCCCGCACAGGCGGCAGGCACCACGCCGCGCTCGCGCAGGGCGACGGCGACAGCCAAGTCGTGCACGAACACGCAAGGCTGCGTGCTCTCGGTCTGCGAGAGCTCCTCCTTGGAGGCGCTCCGGCACTGCTCGCTGGTCCCCGGGCGCACCTCGTCGGCAATGGCGAACACCTCGGCAGCCGCCGGCGATGCTTCGATGAGGTCGACGCCCATCGCGGGGTGCTGGGCACCCTGACCGGCAAACAGAAACGCTACGCTACCCATGCGGACGCACCCTTCAGGACATGCTCGGCGCCGCCGACCAGATCGTCGACGATTTCGCGAGCGCTCTGGCGCTCGTTGACCATGCCGGCAATCTGTCCGCACAAATACGAACCCTCTTCGTAATTACCGTCCTTTGCCGCCTTGCGAAGCGCACCCGTGCCCATGGCCCCGAGCTCCTCGGGACTTGCGCCCGCCGCCTCGTTCTTGGCATACGCGTTGGTGAAGGGGCTCTTGAGGGCACGAACCGGATGTCCCGTCGAGCGACCGGTCGCGCGCGTCGACGTGTCGCCTGCCTTGAGCACCAGCTCTTTGTACTGTTCGGATACGGTGCACTCGTTTGCGACCAGAAAGCGTGTTCCCACCTGGACGCCGGCAGCGCCGAGCATAAAGGCGGCCGCCACACCGCGGCCATCGGCGATACCGCCAGCCGCGACCACGGGAATATCGACCGCATCGACAACCTGCGGCACCAGTGCCATCGTCGAGGTCTCGCCAATATGGCCGCCTGATTCGGTACCCTCGGCAACCACGGCAGTGGCTCCGCGACGCGCCACGAGACGCGCCAGCGCCACCGAAGCCACGACGGGAATAACCTTGATGCCCGCATCGCCCCAGGCCTTCATGTACTTGGTGGGATTGCCGGCGCCGGTCACCACAACGGGCACCTGCTCATCAATCACCACTTGTGCGACCTCGTCGACAAACGGGCTCATGAGCATAACGTTGACGCCAAAGGGCTTATCCGTCTTGGCGCGCAGCTCGTGAATCTGATCGCGCAGCCAGTTTGCGTCGGCATTCATGGCCGCGATAATCCCTAAGCCGCCTGCCTCGGACACGGCAGATGCCAGCGAGGCGTCGGCAATCCAGGCCATGCCACCCTGGAACACGGGTTTTTCGATGCCGAGCAGATCGCAGAGAGGAGACTTGAGCATCACTACTTCTCCAATGCCGCCTCGACCGTATCGACGAACTCGCCGACCGTCTTGGGATTCTCCTCGGTATCGAGCTCAATGCCAAACTCGTCCTCGACGGCGACGAGGATTTCGACAGTGCCAAGGCTGTCGAGACCAATCTCCTCGAGCGTTGACTCGGGCCTCATCTCGACGTCGTCAAGGCCAGCCGTCTCGCGGATAACGTCGCAAACGCGCTCGAAGGTCTTCTGATCTGCCATGGTAGTTCTCCTTTGTTTGTGCCCTAGGGGCGGTTTTATTTCCTATGTGCGACTACTTCCAACGAAGCAGATAGCCACCTATATCCAGGCCGGCGCCAAATCCAACGAGGGCGATGGTGTCGCCCACATTCAGTGCGTCGGTGCGTGCCAGTCGGTCAAGCGCAAAGGGAATGCAGGCGCTCGAAATGTTGCCGGTCTCCCGCAGCGTTCGAACCATGAGCTCGTCTGGCACGCCGAGGCGCTTGACCGCCTGACTCAGGATTCGTTCGTTAGCCTGATGGAATACAAAATGATCGATGTCTTCGACCGAAATGCCCGCATCGCTCGCAAGCTTATGGACCGTGTCGCAGATGGCGTTGACGCCGAACTTGAACACGCGGCGGCCATTCATGGACAGCACGCTCTCGCTATCTGCGGAGGCCTTAAACGGCGAGGTACCGACCAGACCGGGAACGCGCAACGTCTCGACGTCGGGCGCCGTCGAAAGCTCAACGGCAAGGGGGTTGTCTCCCCCAGCCCCAATCACTGCGGCGCCTGCCCCATCGCCAAAGAGCACGCACGTGGCACGGTCGGTCCAATCGAGCGCGCGCGTCATCTGCTCGGCGGCAACGACCAGCACGTGCTCGGCGCGACCGCGGGCGATGTAGCCCTCGGCGACATCGAGCGCAAATACGAAGCCGGCACAAGCCGCCGAGACATCGAAGGCAGGGCACGTCGCGCCTAGTCGCTCAGCAACGGCACACGCCTCAGCGGGAACAAGGTGATCACCTGTCGTCGTCGAGCAGACGATCAGATCCAGCTGGCTCGCGTCGATTCCGGACACCCGGAGTGCCCGCTCGCTCGCCGCTACGGCAAGGTCGTCAAGTGACTCGGTGGTGCAGACGTGGCGGCTCTTGATACCTGTGCGGGTAAAAATCCACTCATCCGAGGTATCGAGGAACTCGGACAGCTCGTCATTGGAAACACTGCGCTCAGGAAGCGCCGAGCCTGTTCCAAGAATCGTGAAACCCATCACTAACCTCCTTTGAGTTGTTGACGTGTTTACATCGACCAAGAGAGGATAGCGCAATTTTGTCGTTGTTGACGTGTTAACATTAAATTGTCCAAATGCGACAAAGGCTTCACATTGTGTCTATCTCTCGAGACCATTGCGTTATTCACTTATTCATTAAGGAGGTGGCAGCCATAATGGATGCCAAATTAACGATAGTCGACGTAACCGGATCGACCAACGATGACCTGCTCGAAGCAGGAAAACAGGGAGCGCCGCACGGCACGGGACTTGCCGCCCAGGCTCAGACGGCAGGACGCGGCCGGCGCGGCCACAAGTGGGATTCAACCGCCGGCAACCTATTGCTTTCGATTGTCCTGCGTCCATGCGTTAATCCTGCGAAGTACTCTGGTCTTGCCGCCGTCAGCGGCCTAGCGGTGCTCGAGGCGCTCGAAAAACAGGGTCTTGCAAACGAAATTGGCCTCAAATGGCCCAACGACCTGGTCGCGCGTGAACGCAAACTCGGCGGCATTCTGGTCGAGGCCGCACGCGATAACGAAGGCAAACCTTTCGCCGTATGCGGCATTGGCGTCAATGTGAACTATGCGCCCCAAGAGGTGCCCGATGGCGGCCTGGCGGCAATTGGCCTCTCGGACCTTAACGAGAACGTTCCTGCCGTCGACATGCTCCTCGATGAGGTCTATCACGCAGTTATAGACGCTGTAGATGCCTGGGCAGAGCGCCTCAACGCCAAGGAAAAAGACGCCGGTCCGATCGCGCCCGTCCACGACGAATATATCGCTCACCTCAATTGGATTAGGAAGCACGTTATCGCCCGCTCACCCGCTGGAGACGAGCTGGCACGCGGCATCTTTAAAACCGTCGATGCCTTTGGTCGCGCGTGCATCGAAACAGAAGACGGCTTGCGATCCTTCCATTTTGAGGAGGCGTCATTGCGCCCCTTGAGTGAGTAGGTCGCCACAGCCAGCCGTTCGGCAGCCTTATCCGGCGATCCAAACCCATCATGCCAAACAAAAGAGCCCCGCTGCCGTAATGACAGCGGGGCTCTGTAAGCTATGAGCGATATCGCTTAGAGCTTGATGTCGATGTCGACGCCAGCGGGGAGGTCGAGACGCATGAGCGAATCAACGGTGCCCGAGGTGGGGTCAAGGATGTCGATGAGGCGCTTGTGGGTGCGCATCTCGAACTGCTCACGGGAGTCCTTGTTCACGTGCGGCGAGCGGATGACCGTGTACAGGTTGCGCTCGGTGGGCAGGGGGACAGGACCGGAAACGCGAGCGCCGGTCTTCTGAGCGGTCTCGACGATGAGCTTCGCGGACTGATCGACGACCTCGTGATCATAGCCCTTGAGGCGAATGCGGATCTTCTGGGTAGCCAACTTAAACCTCCAAAGAGTGCGAGAGATGTTCTCGCGGATTACGTAACAGGGAGCTCGAACTTAGGCGTTCTTGCTCATGACCTCGTCCACGATGGACTTGGGCGCGGGCTCATAAGAGTCGAACTGCATCGTGTAGGATGCACGGCCCTGGGTCTGGGAGCGAAGGTCGGTAGCGTAACCGAACATCTCGCCCAGCGGCACCTTGGCACGGATGAGCTTGCTGTTCTTGCGATCCTCCATGCCCTCGATCTTGCCGCGGCGACCGGAGAGGTTGCCCATAACGTCGCCCATGTACTGCTCGGGGGTCTCGACCTCGACAGCCATGATCGGCTCGAGCAGCTGCGGGTCGGACTTCTTGAGGGCGTCCTTGATAGCCATTGAACCGGCGATCTTAAAGGCGGCCTCGGAGGAGTCGACCTCGTGGTAAGAACCGTCGAACAGGGTGACCTTAACGTCGAGGACCGGGAAGCCGGCGATAACACCGGTGTTCAGGGCCTCCTGGATGCCCTTGTCGATGGACGGGATGTACTCCTTGGGCACGACGCCGCCAACGATAGCGTTGACGAACTCGTAGCCGAAGCCCTCCTCCATCTTCTCGAGCTTGATGACGGCGTGGCCGTACTGACCGCGACCGCCGGACTGACGGACGAACTTGCCCTCAGCCTTCTCGACGTCGTGACCAGCGGTCTCGCGGTAGGCAACCTGGGGCTTACCAACGTTAGCGTCAACCTTGAACTCGCGGAGCAGACGGTCGACGATGATCTCGAGGTGCAGCTCGCCCATGCCGGCGATGATGGTCTGGCCGGTCTCGTGGTTGGTGGACACCTGGAAGGTCGGGTCCTCCTCGGCGAGCTTGGTCAGAGCCAGGGACATCTTGTCCTGCTCGGCCTTGGTCTTGGGCTCGATGGCAACGTCAATAACGGGCTTAGCGAACTCGATCTTCTCGAGGACGATCTCCTTGCCCTCGGCGCACAGGGTGTCACCGGTGGTGGAGTTCTTGAAGCCGACGCAAGCGACGATGTCGCCGGCGGCAGCGTCGTCACGGTCGATACGCTCGGCGGCGTTCATCTCGAGGATGCGGCCGAGGCGCTCGCGCTGACCGTTGGAAGCGTTGACAACGTAGGAGCCGGACTCGGCGCGGCCGGAGTAAACGCGGACGTAGGTGAGCTTACCGACGAACGGGTCGGTCATGATCTTGAAGACCAGGCCGGAGAAGGGCTCGTCGAAGGAAGGATGACGCTGAATCTCCTCGCCGGTGTCCGGATCGGTACCGGTGACGGCCTCGACGTCAAGCGGGCTGGGCAGGTAGTCGACGACAGCGTCGAGCAGCTCCTGAACGCCCTTGTTCTTGTAGGCGGAACCCACGAAGACGAGGTTGAGCTCGTTGGCCAGAACGCCCTTGCGCAGAGCAGCCTTGAGCTCCTCGACGGTGAAGTCCTCCTCCATGAGGATCTTCTCCATGAGCTCGTCGTCAAAGCTGGCAGCAGCGTCGAGGAGCTCCTCGCGCTTGGTGGCAGCGATGTCGGCAAACTCAGCCGGGATCTCGTCCATCGGCTCGGGGTAGGTCATACCCTTCTCGTCGGCCTTGAAGTCCCATGCAGTCATGGTGACCAGGTCGATGACGCCCCAGAAGTTGTCCTCGGCGCCCATCGGGACCTGAGCGGCCACGGCGTTGGCGTCGAGACGATCCTTCATGGTCTCGATAGCGTTGAAGAAGTCAGCGCCCACGCGGTCATACTTGTTGATGAAGGCGATGCGGGGGACGTTGAAGGTAGAAGCCTGACGCCAAACGGTCTCAGACTGGGGCTGAACGCCGGCAACGGCGTCGAAGACGGCGACAGCGCCATCGAGGACGCGCAGGCAGCGCTCGACCTCGGCGGTGAAGTCAACGTGGCCCGGGGTGTCGATGATCTGGATGCGGTAGTCCTTACCGTCCTTGTTCCAGAAGCACGTGGTAGCAGCGGAGGTAATGGTTACGCCGCGCTCCTGCTCCTGAACCATCCAGTCCATGGTGGCAGCGCCCTCATGGACCTCACCGATCTTGTGGGTCTTACCGGTGTAGTAAAGAATACGCTCGGTCGTGGTGGTCTTACCGGCATCGATGTGAGCCATGATGCCGATGTTACGGGTATCGGAAAGCTTGTACTTAGGCTTAGCCATGTTAGTTCCTTACCTTAACTTACCAACGATAGTGAGAGAACGCGCGGTTGGCCTCGGCCATCTTGAAGACGTCCTCACGCTTCTTGACGGAAGCGCCCAGGCCGTTGGAAGCGTCGAGGATCTCGTTGGCGAGACGCTCGGCCATGGTCTTCTCCTTGCGAGCGCGGGAGAAGTTGACGATCCAGCGGATACCTAGAGCGGTGGAACGACGGGAGTTGACCTCCATCGGGACCTGATAGGTAGCGCCACCGACACGCTTGGGCTTAACCTCGAGCGTGGGCTTGACGTTGTCCATAGCCTTCTTGAAGGTAGCGAGAGCGTCGCCACCCTCGGACTTCTCGGCAACGATCTCGAAAGCGGTGTAAACGATGCGCTCAGCGGTGGCCTTCTTGCCGTCAAGAAGGACCTTGTTGATGAGCTGAGTCACCAGGCGGTTGTTGTAAACGGCGTCAGGCTGAACCTCACGACGATTAGCTGCTGCACGACGCGGCATGTGAAATCTCCTTAAGTGTCTACCGTGCGGCGCTTAGGCGGCACACGGCGAAAGTATCAAAACGTTATCTGGCTTATTTAGCCTTGGGGCGCTTAGCACCGTACTTGGAACGGGCCTGCATACGGTTCTGGACCGGAGCAGCGTCGTAGGCGCCACGGATGACGTGATAACGGACACCAGGGAGGTCACGGACACGACCGCCGCGGACGAGCACGATGGAGTGCTCCTGCAGGTTGTGGCCCTCACCCGGGATGTAAGCAGTAACTTCGATGCCGTTGACAAGGCGAACACGGGCAACCTTACGAAGAGCCGAGTTCGGCTTCTTGGGGCTCGTGGTGAAGACGCGGGTGCACACGCCGCGCTTCTGGGAGTTGTGCTGCAGAGCAGCGTTCTTGGACTTCTTGGGCACGGAACGACGGCCCTGGCGAACCAGCTGGTTAATAGTAGGCAAAGCGTACTCCTTCTCGAATGATTCCAGCTTTCTGTAAAGTGCAACGGCTTGAATCGAGGGGTCAGCATCCCCTACGAAACACGCAGTTCGATAGGATACGTGGCGTTAGCTGTGCCGTCAACAGACCACGCCGCCGGGCGTATCCCAAAATTGGCACATTTCCGCAAAGCCTACACAAAAGGAATCCCCTCCTGTGCGCGGGGGCGGATTCCCGGGCCGGGCGGCACAGGGGTTAAGTTTGCTGCTCTACAGTCCTGGCTCGCACGGAGGCCACATTAAGTGGCCTCCGGCTCGTGCGGAACTCGCGACAAACTTAACCCCTGTGCCGCCCGGGCCGGGGATCCGACGTGCTCGTCGGGGCAACGTTACCTGCCAAAAAGGGACAGGTTTATTTTGGTCGGTTTTATCTGGGGAAACGTCGCGCTCCAACGGTGATCTGCTCTCACCTGTCGCATGGAAATCGGCGGCGCTTTCGGAAGTATGCGGCAAATTCTGGACCCGCCGAGCGCACCGGGGTTTTGCGATAATAAACCCGCAGGTAGAGCGCTTGAGCATATACGGTGTGGTCGACCCATCAAGATTTTGCCGCATACTTCAGGAATGCAGGCGAATATCGTGCGGTCTAACCGCCCATTTACCGCAAAGAAGGCCGCTTCCCCTAGTAGAAAGCGGCCCCAAATCTTACGAATAGACGATGGTAAAGGGTTCCGACGTTTCGGCGCCCCCTGTTGAAGTGCAGCGTGTGCCTTCGAGCGTTACTGAAACCACTTGGTCGACATCAATCAACTTCGTTGGCACCCAGATGTTCTCTCCGCTATTGCGCGTATAAGAAAAATATAAGTTGAACGCCCCTGCGTCGTCATCTTCGATAATCTGCTCCGATCCATCCTTGTAGGTAACCGTCAACTTCTTCGTGACTGCGTCAATGCCCAGATCATCGATGTGCGTCTGAATGGAAAACGGGCTGATCTCGAGAGGCGTGTCATCGGAGCGGAGTTCCTTAGTATCGACGTACGCTCCAACGCTAAACTCGGGTGTCGATGCCTCGAACGGCTTCGCATCCTCTCCTTCGCCCTCGGTCCACGAGATATTCCAGGTGACCGCATGTTGAAAACCTCGCTCGCGATCCATAGAAGCAAAGTACATCGTGCCATTAATGACCGTGTCACTTGATGTGTCCTTATCAATTGTGCTGCGTGTGTCAGCCCATTCCTCGCCGAAGTTCATGCTGGGTGTACCGATGCCTTGTTCTTCTTCACCATAGAGAACAAGTTCGCCTGTCTCTGCTGCCGGCTTGTAGTAGTTAACACCATTTGGATTGGACAGCGTAAACGTCACAGCACCGCAGCCGTTTTGGTCGATAGCCATATCATGAATGTCGAGTGTATAGCCGTTGCCCTCGACGGACAGATTGACCTTCTGGACTGCACCCTCCAGGCTTTGGGGCGCGATACCATCACCAAACTCTCTGGTGTAGGTATATTTCGTCCCCGACGAGCCGCCATTTGTCCAGGTAACGGACTCTCCGTTGCCATGGTTTCCCCAGGCAGAGGCAAAATAACTGGAATTGACGACGGCGTAGGCGACCCCTCCGGTCGCCAGCACTCCGGCAAGACATCCGATCACGGCAACATACAGAGGCTTCGCGTGGCCCTTTCGATGAAGCGGCTCACCCGCAGCAGCATCAATAACACGGTCGGCAAGATCGCTATCGGCTTGGATGGACTCGAAGGCCTGCTTGATTTGATTGGATTTCACGGTCGCCCTCCTCTAGGATGAATTTGAGCTTCGATCGACCACGAGCTAAACGCGTTCGAACGGTCGCGGCTGGCACATGCAGTAACTCGGCAATTTCTGAAGTCGAGAAGCCCAGATAGTAATAGAGCACGATAGGAACACGGAATCGCTCCGGAAGTCGCATAACGTCTGACAGGACCGCCTTGGTCTCCTCCTGCGCCGTCGAAAGCGAATCGGCCAGATTCTCAATATCCTCCACGCGCCTCCACGGCTTTCGAAAGAGCGATTTGCATTCATTGATCGTGACCCGGATAAGCCATCGACGAAGATGCTCCCAGTTTTCAAATTGCGCGTCGCTTTTGAGCAACTTAAGAAAGACGTCTTGAGCGACATCGTCGGCGTCAGCGCGATCACGCAGATACGTCAATGCGATCCGAAACACGACATCCCGGTGGTCTTCGACCGCCTGTCTAAAAGCTTGTTCTTCCATAATCACCTCCCGGTGACATTAATGGTTCTCGATGAGGCCCTCACCATAGATACGCTCTTGTCGGGCGAAATGTTTCAAATTCAAGCATGAAAAGCCGACCAAAATAAACCTGTCCCTTATTGGCAGGTTTTCTTCAACGAAAAAGACCCGCTCCCCTGTTGGGAAGCGGGTCTTTGGAAGGGCGGTTAACGTACTAGGAAATTATTCCTCGTCGTTGTCCTTGGCCTCTTCGGCGTCGTCGGTGTCTACGAGCTGGTTGAGCAGCTCGTCGAGGGAAGCCATGTCCTCGTTGATGGCACCGTTGGCGGGAGCCTTCTTGTCGTCGATCGGGGCGCCCAGGAGCTCCTCGTCGGCGTCGGCGTGATGCGTCGGCGTGGCGGAGGTGCCCAGCAGGATGTCGTCCGGACCGTCGGGGCTAAAGACCATCTGCAGCAGCTGCGAGAGGTCTTCCTCGTCGGCAACGTCGTCGTTGTTCTCGAGGATGTAGAGCAGGTCGTGGGCCTCCAGGCCGTCGCGGAGCTCCTCGATCGCCTTGGCACCGATGCCATCGATGCGCAGCAGATCCTCCTCGGACTTGCCGACTAGGTCGCCGACCGTCTCGATGCCGACCTCGCTGAACTTGTTGGTCCAGCGCTGCGACACGCCCAGGTCGTCGAACAGGTACAGGCGAGCCTTCTCGGCGGAGATGGTGTGGCCGTTGCGGGTGAACGAACCGTCAGCACCACCGAACTCGTCGTAGCCGGCCCAGTCGAGCTGCTGCGGGAGCTGCTCGTCCAGGTCCTTGAGCTCCACAGGAGCCCACTCGGGCAGCGACTTGGCGTTGGGCGAAGCCGGGCCATCGATGTCCACGTAGCCGTCGGCCGTACGATACGTCAGCTTGGCGTTGGCATACGGCTTGAGGCCGGTACCAGCCGGGATCTTCTTACCGACGATGACGTTGGACTTAAGGTCGAGCAGGTGGTCGACCTTGCCCTCGATGGCAGCCTCGGTAAGGACACCGGCGGTGCGGATGAACGAAGCGCTCGACAGCCAGGAGTCGATGTTGGACGCGACCTTGAGCGTACCCAGGATGACGGGCTCGGCCACGGGAGCCTGACCGCCCAGACGGGCAACGCGCTCGACCTCGTCGGCGAACTCGTAGCGGTCGACGTACTGACCAAGCAGGTACTTGGAGTCGCCGGGGTTGGTGATCTGAACGCGACGCAGCATCTGACGTGCGAGCACCTCGATGTGCTTGTCGTTCAGGTCGACGCCCTGGCTGGTGTAGACGTCCTTAACGCTCTCGACGAAGGTGTGCATCGTCGACTCGATGTCGGTCAGCTTGCGCAGGTTGCGGAAGTTGACGAAGCCCTTGGTGATCTGGTCGCCGGCGCGAACCTCGCAGCCGTCCTCGATCTCGGGCATAAAGCGCACCGAAGCGGGGACGCGACGCTCGTCGAGGACTCGGGTGTGATCCTCGGAGTCGGTGAGCGTCAGCACGTACTCGGACTTCTCGGGCTTAATCGAGAGGTGACCGGAGTACGGAGCCAGCTCGGCCTCGCGACCCAGGATCTTCTCGTTGACGTTGCCGACGATATCGAACATACGGCTGACCGTAGGCAGACCCTGCGTAATATCGTCGACGCCAGCGACGCCGCCGGAGTGAATGGTACGCATCGTAAGCTGCGTACCGGGCTCGCCGATGGACTGGGCGGCAATAATGCCGACCGCGGTACCGATGGCGACCGGACGACGGGTGGAAAGATCCCAGCCGTAGCACTTCTGGCACACGCCGTACTTGGAGCGGCAGGTGAGCAGCGCGCGGAGCTTGACCTTCTTGAGGCCCGCATCGACCATCTTCTGGATGTCGGCGACCTTCTCGATGTAGCCGTCCTGCTCAAAGAGCACGGTGCCATCGGGAGCCACGACGTCCTCAATGAAGCAACGGCCGACGAGGTCGGTGTTGAGGTCGGTGGTGCCGGGGATGATGAGGTTGTAGGTGACGCCCTCGTGCGTACCGCAGTCCTCCTCGCGGACGATGACGTCCTGGGCCACGTCGACCAGACGACGGGTCAGGTAACCAGAGTCCGAGGTGTGGGATGCGGTATCGACCAGGCCCTTACGGGCGCCGTAGGTCGAAATGAAGTACTCGAGCGGCAGCAGGCCCTCGCGGAAGTTCGCCTTAATGGGAAGGTCGATCGTCTCACCGGACATGTCTGCCATCAGGCCACGCATGCCGCCGAGCTGACGCAGCTGGGTCTTAGAACCACGGGCGCCGGAGTCGGCCATCATGTAGAGCGGGTTCTCCTCGTCGAACATGTCGAGCATGAGCGCTGCAACCTTATCGGTACAAGCGGTCCACTCGTTAACGACTTCGATGTGGCGCTCCGTCTCGTTGATGAAGCCCTCCTCGAAGTACTCGTTGATCTGGTCGACGTTGGCCTGGGCGCGGTCGAGCAGCCCCTGCTTCTCGGCAGGGATGAGAGCGTCCCACACCGAGATGGTGAGGCCGGCGCGGGTAGCGTAGTGGAAGCCGGAGTACTTGATGGCGTCGAGGATCGGGCCGACCTTGGCCTCGGGGTAACGATCGCAGCAGTCCGCAACCAGCTTAGCCACGTCGCCCTTGACCATCTTGTAGTTCATGAACTCATAGTCTTCGGGCAGGCACTGGCGGTTGAAGATGATGCGGCCGATAGAGGTCTCGAAGCGCGCGGTCTTGTTGCCGGTGACGTCGTAGTCAACAAACTCGTTCTTGCCGTTCTTGACGCGGAAGATACGGGTGCCGTCCTCGTTGATGACGTTGGCGTTCTCGGCGGACACGCGGACCTGGATCTTGGCCTGCATGTCGACCTCGGAGCGGCAGTCATAGGCGTGCAGCGCGTCGTCGAAGCTCGAGAACACGTGGTTCTCGCCCGGCAGACCGTCGCGGACCTGGGTCAGGTAGTACACACCGATGATCATGTCCTGCGAGGGGATGTTGACCGGCTTGCCGGATGCCGGCGAGCGCAGGTTGTTCGCAGAGAGCATGAGCACGCGAGCCTCGGCCTGAGCCTGGCTGGACAGCGGCACGTGGACAGACATCTGGTCGCCGTCGAAGTCGGCGTTGAAGGGCGAGCAGACCAGCGGGTGCAGGTGGATAGCCTTGCCCTCGACCAGCACCGGCTCAAAGGCCTGGATGGACAGACGGTGCAGGGTCGGTGCACGGTTGAGCAGCACGACGCGGCCGTCGATGACCTCTTCGAGGATGTCCCACACAAAGGTGGCACCACGGTCGATAGCGCGCTTGGCGCCCTTGATGTTCTCGACCTTGCCAAGCTCGACCAGGCGCTTCATGACGAAGGGCTTGAAGAGCTCCAGCGCCATGGTCTTGGGCAGACCGCACTGGTGCAGCAGCAGCTTGGGGTCGGTAACGATAACCGAACGGCCGGAGTAGTCGACACGCTTACCCAGCAGGTTCTGACGGAAACGACCCTGCTTGCCCTTGAGGGCCTCGGCGAGCGACTTGAGCGGGCGACCGCCACGGCCAGAGACCGGGCGACCACGACGGCCGTTGTCGAACAGGGCGTCCACGGACTCCTGGAGCATGCGCTTCTCGTTGTTCACGATGATCGCAGGGGCGTCCAGGTCGAGCAGGCGCTTGAGTCGGTTGTTACGGTTGATCACGCGACGATACAGGTCGTTGAGGTCGGACGCGGCGAAGCGGCCGCCGTCGAGCTGGACCATCGGGCGCAGATCGGGCGGAATGACCGGGATGACGTCCAGAATCATGTTCGCGGGGCTGTTGCCGCCCTTCAGGAAGGCGTCAACGACCTCGAGGCGCTTGACGGCCTTCTCGCGCTTCTGCTTCTGGGAGTCCTCGTCGGCGATGATGGCCTTGAGCTTCTCGGCCTCGGAAGGAAGGTCGATGGCAGCGAGCAGGTCGCGGACGGCCTCGGCACCCATGCCGCCCTTGAAGTACATGGAGTAGTAGCGGGTCATCTCGCGGAACAGCGGCTCATCGGAGATGAGGTCGCGCTCGGTGAGCTTCATGAAGGCGTTGAAGGCGTCCGTGCGGAGCTGCTTCTCGTCCTTGCACTCTTCCTCAATGTCGACGATGCCAGAGGCGATCTCCTCGGGGGTCAGCGGCTCCTCGTCGGAGAACTCGTCAAAGTTCTCGGGGTCGCCCTGCTCCTTGAGGGACTCGATCTGGCGGGCGCACTCGGCATCGATCTCTTCCAGATCGGCGGCGAGCTCCTCGCGCAGGTCGTCGGCGTCGGCCTCGCGGGCCTCATAGTCAACCTCGGTGATGATGTAGCTGGCAAAGTACAGAACCTTCTCGAGGTCCTTGGACTTGATGTCGAGCATACGGCTCATCGGGAAGCTCGTGGGGCTCTTGAAGTACCAGATGTGGGACACGGGAGCGGCGAGCTCGATGTGGCCCATGCGGTCGCGACGCACCTTGGCCGAGGTGACCTCGACGCCGCAGCGCTCGCAGACGATGCCCTTAAAGCGGATGCCCTTGTACTTGCCGCAGGAGCACTCCCAGTCCTTGGCGGGACCGAAGATCTTCTCGCAGAACAGGCCATCCTTCTCGGGCTTGAGGGTACGGTAATTGATGGTCTCCGGCTTCTTGACCTCACCGTGCGACCAGGAACGGATCTGGTCGGCGGAGGCAAGGGAGATCTTTACCGAGTCAAAATCAGTAGCTTCGAAATCTGCCACAGTCAACTACTCCTTATCAGTGGTCGTGGCGGCGACAGCCTCGGGTGCCTCGGCGGTCTCGGCATCCTCGGCCTCGACGTCGGCGTCAACGCCGGCGAGCGCAGCCAGGTCGTCGAGAGCGGAGGTCTCCTCGGCGGTCACGGGGGCGGAGGCGTCCTCGTCGGCATCGTGCATGGGCTCGATGTCCAGTGCGAGGGAGCGAATCTCCTTGACGAGAACCTTGAAGGACTCGGGGATACCCGGGACCGGAACATTCTCGCCCTTGACGATGGACTCGTAGGTCTTGACGCGGCCCACGGTATCGTCGGACTTGACGGTCAGGATCTCCTGCAGGACGTTGGAAGCACCGTATGCGTACAGTGCCCAAACTTCCATCTCGCCGAAGCGCTGGCCGCCGAACTGGGCCTTGCCGCCCAGAGGCTGCTGGGTAACCAGGCTGTAAGGGCCGGTCGAACGGGCGTGGATCTTGTCGTCGACCATGTGGCCGAGCTTGAGGATGTAGGACGTACCCACGGTAATGGGCTCGCGGAACTCCTCGCCGGTGCGGCCGTCGAACAGACGGGTCTTGCCGCGCTCGTCAAGCTGGGTGACGAACTCGGGACGCATGTGATCGCCAAAGGCAGCGGTGGCCTTGTTGAGCATGTTCTTGTTGGCACGACGGATGACCTCGGCGATCTCGTCCTCCTTGGCGCCGTCGAAGACGGGCGTGGCGGTGAAGAACGGACCGGGGACGTACTTGTCGGAGTCGGCCTGCTCGGTATCCCAACCGCAGGCAGCAGCCCAGCCAAGGTGGCACTCGAGCAGCTGGCCGACGTTCATACGCGAAGGAACGCCCAGCGGGTTGAGAATAACGTCGATCGGGGTACCGTCAGCCATGTAGGGCATGTCCTCGACCGGCAGAACGTTACAAATAACACCCTTGTTGCCGTGGCGGCCGGCGATCTTATCGCCCTGCTGGATCTTACGACGCTGGGCGACGTAGACGCGCACCTGCTCGTTGACGCCGGGGGCCAGGTCGTCGCCGTTCTCGCGGCTAAAGCGGACGACGTCGATGACGCGGCCGTAAGCGCCGTGAGGCATCTTAAGGGAGGTGTCGCGGACATCGTGCGCCTTGGCACCGAAGATGGCGCGCAGCAGGCGCTCCTCGGCGGTCAGAGCGCTCTCGCCCTTAGGCGTGACCTTACCGACCAGGATGTCGCCAGGGCCGACCTCGGCGCCGATACGGATGATGCCGTCCTCGTCGAGGTTGGCAAGCATGTCCTCGGATAGGTTCGGGATCTCGCGGGTGATCTCCTCGGGGCCGAGCTTGGTGTCGCGGGCGTCGATCTCGTGACGGGTGATGTTGATGGTCGTCAGCAGGTCCTCGGCCACCAGGCGCTCGGACACGACGATACCGTCCTCGTAGTTAAAGCCTTCCCACGGCATGTAGGCCACGGTGAGGTTCTGGCCCAGTGCGAGCTCGCCGTGATCGGTCGAAGGACCGTCAGCCAGAGGCTCGCCCTGCTCAACGGTGTCACCGACGCGCACGAGCGGACGGTGGTTGATGCAGGTGGACTGGTTGGAGCGCTGGTACTTGGCCAGGTGATACTCGTCCATGCCGCCGGCATGCTTGACGATGATCTTGGCAGCGTCGGCAAAGATGACCTCACCGGCGTTCTTGGCCAGGGTGACCTCGCCGGAGTCCAGAGCGGCGCGACGCTCCATGCCGGTACCGACATAGGGAGCGGCAGGGTGAACCAGCGGCACGGCCTGACGCTGCATGTTAGCGCCCATCAGCGTACGCTTGGCGTCGTCGTGCTCGAGGAACGGAATCAGCGTGGCTGCAACGGAGAGCATCTGACGCGGCGAGACGTCCATGTAGTCGACGTCCTCGACAGGCACGTCGGCGGGAGCGCCGAAGGAGCCGTCGAAGTCGCGGGTACGGGCGATCACGGTGTGCGGACGAACGATCTTGCCCTCGGCATCGGTCGTGATGAACTCGTTGGTCTTGGGATCGAGCGGCGTGTTGGCCGGCGCGATGACGTGCTTCTCTTCCTCGTCAGCGGTCATCCAGTCGATCTGATCGGTGGCAACGCCGTTCTCGACACGACGGAACGGGGCCTCGATGAAGCCATACTCGTTGACGCGGGCGTAGAGGGCGAGCGAGCCGATCAGGCCGATGTTGGGGCCTTCGGGGGTCTCGATCGGGCACATGCGGCTGTAGTGCGAATTGTGAACGTCGCGGACGGCCGTCGGCACGTTGGTGCGGCGGCTGGAGCCGGACTTGTGGCCGGCAAGACCACCAGGGCCGAGTGCGGACAGACGGCGCTTGTGGGTCAGACCGGTCAAGGGGTTCGCCTGGTCCATGAACTGCGAGAGCTGCGAGGAACCGAAGAACTCCTTGATGGAGGCCACGATCGGGCGGATGTTGATGAGCGACTGCGGGGTGATCTCGTCGATGTCCTGGGAGCTCATGCGCTCACGGACGACGCGCTCCATACGGCTCATACCGATACGGAACTGGTTGGCGACGAGCTCGCCGACGGTACGGATGCGGCGGTTGCCAAAGTGGTCGATGTCGTCGACCTTGAAGCCCTGCTCGCCGGCAGCGAGGGACAGCAGGTAACGCAGCGTCGCGACGATATCCTCGTCGGTGAGCACCGTGACCTCTTCCTCGGTGGTGAGGTTGAGCTTCTTGTTGACCTTGTAGCGACCGACGCGGGCCAGATCGTAGCGCTGCGGGTTGAAGAGCAGGCCCTCGAGCAGGCTGCGGGAAGCATCCACGGTGGGAGGCTCGCCCGGACGCAGGCGACGGTAGATCTCGATGAGGGCGTCCTCGCGGGTGAGGGCGGTGTCGCGCTCCAGGGTGCGCTTGATCACATCGGAGTTGCCGAGCAGCTCGATGATGTCGTCGTTGGTGACGGCGATGCCAAGGGCGCGCAGGAACATCGTGGCGCTCTGCTTGCGCTTACGGTCGATGGAGACCATGAGCTGGTCGCGCTTGTCGACCTCAAACTCAAGCCAGGCACCGCGGGACGGGATGATCTGGGCCTTGTAGATCTGCTTGCCCGAATCCATCTCGGAGCTGTAGTACACGCCCGGGGAGCGGACGAGCTGCGAGACGACGATACGCTCGGTACCGTTGATGATGAAGGTGCCCTGATCAGTCATCATGGGGAAGTCGCCCATGAAGACGAGCTGCTCCTTGATCTCGCCGGTCTCCTTGTTGGTGAGACGGACGTCGGTCAGAAGCGGAGCCTGATAGGTCATATCCTTCTCGCGGCACTCCTCGACGGTGTGCGCGGGGTCGCCGAACTGATGCTCGCCGAAGGTAACCTCGAGAACATGGTTCTGGCTCTGGATGGGGCTGGATTCCTTGAACGCCTCACGAAGGCCCTCGTCCTTAAAACGCTCAAAGGATTCCCTTTGAACAGAGATAAGGTTGGGGAGCTCCATGGCCTCCGGGATTTTCCCGAAGCTGACGCGCTTGCGCTCAGTGGCAGTGTATGCGTAGGTCACCAGGTTTTTCCTCCTTCACGGAAATGCTCGGTGGGTTGGCGAGGCATAGCTTCGCCAGTTATCGCAACCTAATAGTTTATCAGGTACCGACCGTTGGGCAAGAAAAGCCTTGACGCAATTGAGTTTTTGGAGTAGCAAAGTTTTTCGATAGAAAAGGTGCAGGTAGATACGTATGTATCGAACACCTGTTCATATATTTTCTGTGAACGAGACTGCTGGTGCGGACCGCTGAGTGACGGAATGGCGGCGAGGGTCGATCAAGCGGAAACTGCGTCCCGTTTTGAGGCCTCAAACTGGGACGCAGTTTCCGATTGAGGGTAGCGCGCAGAGATGTGGTGTAAGAGGCGGGGCATGCCCCGCCTCCG
>NZ_QSKB01000028.1:0-34712 GCF_003469085.1 Collinsella sp. AM29-10AC | reverse complement strand
AGCACCAGGCGGCCGAGCATGGCGAAGCCCATGGCCGGCAGGATGTTGGCGGCCACGCCAAAGCCAGCAAGGACAAAGGGCGGGATGAAGTCGAGCATGCCCTGGATAGCGTCAGCACCCAGATAGAACGACAGCGAGCACAGCAGGAACGCCATGATGACACCGGTGGAACCGATCAGGAAGTGCATCGCATAGACACCCTTAAGGTTGCCCTGGCTGGAGAAGACATCAGCGCGGTCAACCAGAATCGGCAGGGCGGCGTTGAGGATGTTCTTGATGGCAAGGCACAGCGTGGCGATGGGCATGGCAAGCGCGATGGCTGCCTCGGAGCTCTGGCCCAGCTGGATAGCGAAGGCACAGGCAAGCACGCCGCCGATCGTCTCATCAGGCGGCACGTAGGCGCCGATGGAGATCGAGCCCATGAACAGCAGCTCCAGGCTCGCACCGATCGCGAGGCCGGACTGCAGGTCCCCCAGCACCAGACCCACGAGCGGGCACAGGACGATGGGGCGGAACGCATAGAGCGTACCGAGCTGGCAGTCGAACTTACCAAATGCGGCGATAAGTCCGATGAGGATTGCTTGGGTAAGCATACATCCCCCTTTCCATATAGGACACTACGAAGAGCTCAGACTCTTCGAATTTAAACGCCTAGAGCACGCTGGCGCAGTCAACCTTGGGGTCATCGGCCAGGGGTCGAATCTCGACCTCGACGCCACGATCCAGCATCTCGCGCACATCGGCTTCCTCGGCCGCGGTCAGGAAGATCTGACGAGAGACCTGACGAGCGTCGGGACGCTTCTCGTCCTTGGGCTTGGTGTTGCCCAGGTTGACCGACTTGATCTGCGGGCAGCCCTCAACAAGCTGCTTTGCCTCAGCGATAGTGGCGACGCAGATGATCATCTTGTACTTGTCGGTCACGCCCGAGTTGATAGCTTCGATTGCATGCTCCATATCTTTGATGACGAGCTTGCAGCCGGCAGGCTTGCCCATCTTGAGCGTCGTCTTCCACACCGGATCGTTGGCGACCTTATCGCCAACGCAAAAAATGCAGTTGGAGCCAAGGCCCTGAACCCAGGAAACTGCGACCTGGCCATGAAGCAGGCGATGGTCAACGCGAAGTAGCTGAATCATAATGTGACCCCCCAAAGGTCTTGCGCCGTCTTACGGCATGTCAATAAGTGCTGCGGATTAGAACTCTTCTTCCTCGTCGTCATCGACCAATAGGTCGTTGACAAACTTCACGCGCGTATCGTCCGCAGCGACGATGGCGCGAATCGTCTCCTCAACCGGCGCCGACTCGTCAGAGAACAGCAGCTGGATGAGCAGAGGAAGGTTCATGTTGGTAACGAGATACGTGCGGGGACGCGTCTGGACAATCTTGGTGAACTCGTTATTGACGCTGCCGCCAAAGAGATCGGTGCAGACAACGACATCATCGTCGGCAGACATGCCCGCCAGCAGTTTTTGGGCCTCCTCGGCCACGTCCATGCGGTCATCGACGAACATCGAAAGATCGTGGACGTTGTCGCGCGCGCCCGAGAGCAGCTCGACGCTCTCCTTGATGCCGGTAGCGAAGTGCGCATGGCTGGCGATGATGTACTGTCTCATTCTGTGTTCCTCTCAATAGCCCGGCACGTTCCCGCACCCGTTTTCTTTAGTAGTCGAACTGGTGATAGTAGCGACGATACTTGAGGTTGTGCTTGGTGACCGTCTCGTAGTAGCGAGCCAGGCGGTCGGTCACGAGCACCGTCAGAATCCACGGGGAGACGATGACGCGGAACTCGTCGTCAAGGCCGGGGATCGCGAACTCGGCGGTGTCGATGATGTTGATGTCGGTGTCGCCGGTCACGCCGCGGGTCAGGAACGCGCGGACGCGCTCGTCGAGCTTGCGGTTCTCGTCCTCGCCCATGAACAGGAACACGGGGACGCCGGGCTCCACGAGCTCGAGGGTGCCGTGGAAGAAGTCGGCCGAGGTGATGTAGCGGGTGCGCTTCCACTGCATCTCCTCCAGGATGCACATCGAGAACAGGATCGTCTCGCCCCACAGGGCGCCGGAGCCGATGAACATGGTGTAGGGGGCCAGGGCGTACTTCTTGGCGAGCTCCTCGGCGCGCGGCTCGAAGCGCTTGCGGATATCGAGCATGTCCTTCCAGATGTCCTTGGTCTGCTCGATAAACAGGTCGAACTTGGGGAAGCAGCCACGGCGGTTGAGCAGGCGCAGGCCGAAGCAGTCGGCGAGGTAGTAGCCCTTCTCGCAGCCGCCCGAACCATGGTCAGAAGCCATGGCGACGCAGTTCTCGGCGCCGACAGCCTGGCCGATGGGGCCCTCGGGCTTGGTCATGGCGTAGACGCGTACGCCCATCTCCTTCATCTTCTTGACGGCCTCGAGGACCTCGGGGGTGGTGCCGGACTCGGAGGCGGTGAGCACGACGGACTTCTCGGTCATGCGCTTGTGGCCCATGACGTTCCACTCGGCGGCGTGGATCAGGTAGACCTCGAGGTCGCGGTCGCCGAACTTGTTCATGAGGTACTCGAGCTGCATGAGCTCGTCCCAGGTGCCGCCGACGCCCATCAGGAACACGGCGTCGTAGCCCTCGTCGGCGACCTTGTCGGCGAGGGCGGTCATCTTCTTGCCGGTCTCGTAGAGCGCCTTGCCGTCCTCGAGGTAGCCCTCCTGGTCGAAATGCATGATCTCGATCTTCTCGGTTTCCTTCATTTGCTTCTCCTTTCTGGGGTTGTCTCCACATCCCCCATGCCAACGGGCATCAAAGCCCGCTTACATTCCGTAACACTCGGCCGCTTTGGCCTTAAGCGCATTGACCGACTCTTCGTAGCCCTCCGCCTTAACCTCCATCTGTTTGGAGACGGCATCGAGATACGGGTGCACGTCCCATGACTTCAGACGCTCGGCGATTATGGCCGCAATCGTCTGGAAGAACACCAGATTGGGAATTGCGCTGAGCAGCGGAGCCACCTGAGGCACCGCCACCTCGTGAGCTCTACCCCTGGGATGGGCCGTGAGCAGCACCGTTTTTGTCGTAACGTTCGATAGCGCATCGGCGATATTCGCAAGACGCTCCGACCCCTGCGGATCGTCGACAATAAACACCAGATAACCCGGAACAATCTGCATCTCAGGACCGTGGACGAACTCCTCGCCCTCGTGATGCATGGCAGGAATCTTGATGGTCTCGCTCAGCTTGAGGGCCGCCTCTTCGGCAACGCCATAGTTGGGGCCGTTGCCGACGACCATGGCGGGCATGTGCTCAGAAAGCTCGAGCATGTGGTCTTGGACATATGCCTCGGCGATCTTGCACATCACGGCATTGGCCTGGATAGCCTCGCGCAGGTCGTCAAGACGCTGGGCAACGCCCTTGGCGTCAATCGTTCCGCGCGCCTGACCACAGTAAATACCAAAGAGCACCAGGTACTCAACGAGAACCTCGACGCCCTGAGTCACAAAGTCCACCGACTCGACACCCACACCGTAGTCAAGAACGATGTCAGCGTGTTCCCTGATGGGTGCCTCGACGTTTGCCGTGAGCGCAACTGCAGCCATATCGTGCGCGCGCATGTAATCGAGCGCCGCGATCGTATTGGTCGAATAGCCGCTCTGCGAAACGGCAATGTTGAGCGCATGCTGCGGATAGGTGTGTTCAAAATCGACGAAGGCCTCGGGCGTCACAACGGACACCTGCATTTGCAGGGTATCTTGCAGGTAATCGCGGGCGCAATCGGCGGCATGGCGCGACGAACCCGAAGCAACGATGCGCAGCGCGTCAAAAGAACCGGACTGGAAAATATCAACGAGCTGCGCTACCAGCTCAGACGAACGCTCGAGGTTCTCTCCCATACGCACATGGGCAAGCTGAACGTAATCGAGCATCTTCATCGTCTCACCTCGTAACAAATCATTAGTATTTGATACCAATCACAGTTACAGGTTACGGCTTTTTGATACCTTTTTGTCGATTAATTTGTCCCCATCGGCGAACGGTCGATTTTGAGCCATGTAAGGTCGTATATGCAGTCTGCTCAACAAATCAAAATTCCGTCAGCTTTTCAGCCCGTTATGCAAAAAACCAGCTAGTACGTATAGGTATATCCACCCGCATCACCGCGGTTAAACGACTTGACGTACTCGATCGCCTGGCCGCTCGCATCGAAGCTCACGCACTCAAGCGTCAAGGCAAGATCGCCCTGCTCCAGTCCAAGCAGGCCGGCATCTCGCGCGCCCAGCGCTTCGATATCGAGCTTTTCCTGTGCCATGACCGGCTTTCGGCCCAACATCTCATAGGTCTCGTACAAACTGAAGACCGACACGTCAATATCTTCGATTGTGGGAAACAGCAGGCACGGGATGAACGCCATCTCAATCGATACGGGATCGCCGTTGACGCAGTTCAAACGCCGAATCGAATACAGTAAATCGTCCTCGGCAATGCCAAACAGGTTGGCATAATATGGACCCGCATAACGCTTGGAACGCGCGAGGATGCGGACGGACGGCTCGCCGCCCGAAGCACGAACCGATTCGCGAAAGCCTCCCGTTCGCTCGTAGGCAACGGGCACTTTCTGTGCCACAAACGCGCCCTTTCCGCGGACGCGTCGAATCTGCCCACGCCGAACCAGCTCATCGACAGCGCTTCGGATGGTCAAGCGCGTCGTACCAAATTCCTCGGCGAGGTCTTTTTCGGACGGGATCATGGAACCCGTGGGATATATACCGCGCTCGATACGCTCCTCGATGCGGCGTCGAATGCGCATATAAACCGGGGTGGCATCTACTGTTTCAGCCATTGTTCACCTGCCACGCTCCTCATGCCGTTCTTTTCACCGTTATCGGCAAAGCGGAACTTTGTGGGCAAAATCACCGATTTGCAATGCTCCACAAAACGCATGTCCTTATCAAATTCTATCGTGCTCTCATAGAACACCGGCGTTCCCTCTTCTTGCTGGAGTAACTCGGCCTCTTCGGCGTTCAAACGCGAGATGGAGATATGCTCACGTCCATGCTCAACGCGCACGCCACCTTCTTTGAGCAAGACATCGTAAAGGCTCTCACACTCAAAATCGTGATCGGGAAGCGAGGGGCACAGGGACAGGTTAACGTGAGCCGTCTCGATTGACGCCGGCTCGCCCTCAATAAGTCGAACACGCTGCATGCGGAGCAAAGGAGCGCCTACAGCAACCCCAAGCTTGTCGGCAAGCGCCTCATCCGCCTCGATGGCCACGGTGGAAACCAGACGAGAAGAGGGGTGCAGGCCGGCAGTCCGCACAGCATCGGAAAAGTTATACGTTTCCTGAAAGATATTGAGCGGTTTGGGAGGACACACATACGTACCCGATCCGCGACGGCTCTCGAGCGTTCCACACGAGATGAGCCGCGTGATACCGGCGCGCAACGCCGTACGCGAAACGCCAATCTCTTCGCACAGCACGCGCTCGGCCGGCAGGCGATCGCCGCCGGCAAGCTGATGGTGCTGGATATACCAAAGAATCCCCTCAACAGCACGATCTTTGGGGGGAATTGCATAAGATTCGCCTGCCATTGCACAGACTCCTCGTTCAGAAACGTATGTCGCCAAAATTAGGCCAGACCACCCATGGCATCAAATTCGGCCTTGATCTTCTCGGCGACATTCCGATACGACTTATACAGGCTTGAATCGCGTTTGACTTCATCGGTCATAACGGGAATCTCTAGTTTGGAAACCTCGTCTTTTCCCGTCTGAACCGCCACAACAACGCCCATACCAAGACACATATTACGCTTGGCTGCGTTCATTTTTGCCGCCTTAGCGGGATTTGCCAGAATACGCTGGGCAAATTCCTGTTTAGAGACCGCTTCATCGGCCTCCGGATCGCCCGCCTCGGCCACTTCGCACTGCAACACGTCCGCATAGTCAAAAATCTTCGGCTCGCTGCCGCGCTGATGTACGGCCCACTTGCGACGCGTGGCATCCTGGTAGATAGCCGGCAAAAACGTAAACCGCGGCGGGTCCAAAATCGTATCCGTGATGGTAAACACATCGGGATCAAAGGCGTCCTGCGGGTTTTTCTTCTTGAACAGCCCCATATCAGCCTCCCGTACTAGCATTAAACAACTCAAGCTGAATATAGCACCAATTTCAAGCCGCCGCCTTACCCTATCGGTACGCGGCGTCTATGGCTCGCCCAGCGGAAAAGTTCACGGACGAGGGCCGGGGAGGCATACTTTGTTTTGAGAAGTGGGCTTCGCGAACTTCTCAAAACAAAGTATGCCTCCCCGGCCCCGGCAATGTAATCTTGGCTGATCCTAGTTGGATGCACAATCCACAAGGCAGCAACAGCCAAGTCCCCATTACATTAAAAAATATCAGCCCCCGCATATCGAAACGGTCGAGAGGGCCGCCTCCGGGCTGGTGCCCTTCCTCGGAGAAGTTCGCGAAGCCCACTTCTCAGAGGAAGGCACCCGCCCGGAGCAGGCCCCAGCGCGAGACCGTCCCGGATGCCTACCTACTCGTTGTCGCCCGCGGTCATCTGCGTTGCGGAGAGCGCGCCGTCGGCAGCGGTTGCGGCTGCGGCGTCGGGCCAGACCCAGTCGGTAAAGGCCGGGTGATCGAAGCCCTCGTCGCACGCGAACTCAAAGGCCTCGGTGCGGAAAGCCTCCCACTTATCAATCTGCTCGGCAAACTTATCGGCGTCGACCATGCGCAGCACGTCGGCGGCCAGAGCCCAGCGGTCCATGTTGTTCAGGCGCAGCATGTCGAACGGCGTGGTCGTGGAGCCTTTCTCCTCGTAGCCGTGGACGCGGAAGGCATCGTGGCCGGGGCGGTTCCAGATCAGACGGCGGATCGTGCCGGCATAGGCGTGGAATGCGAAGAGCACGGGCTTCTCGCCACAACCGAACAGCTCAGCCCAGCGCTCATCGCTGATGGCCTGGTCGTTCTCGCAGACGTTCTGAATCTTGAGCAGGTCGACCACGTTGACGAACCACACCTTAATGCCCAGCTCACGCAGCATGTCGGTTGCGGCCAGAGCCTCGAGCGTCGGCACGTCGCCGCACGCGGCGACCACGACGTCGGCCTCGGCGAGCGAGTCGGCAGTCGATGCCCACTCCCAAGTCGCGACGCCCTCGGCGAGCTCGGACTTGGCCTCGTCGACCGTCTGGAAGGTGGGGGCTGGCTGCTTGCCGCAGAAGATGGCGTTGACGCAGTCGATGGACTGGTAGACGCGCTCGGCAACGGCAAGCGCCATGTTGGCGTCGGCCGGATAGTAGGCATTCACGATATGCGTGTCGTTGGCCTTGTTGAGCAGCAGGTCGATAAAGCCGGGGTCCTGGTGCGAGAAGCCGTTGTGGTCCTGACGCCAGACATGGCTCGACAGCAAAATGTTGAGACCGCTAATGGGGGCACGCCACGGAATCTCGCGCTTGGTTGCCTCGAGCCACTTGCAGTGTTGGTTGACCATGGAGTCGACCACATGGACAAAGCTCTCGTAGGAGCTCCACACGCCGGAGCGGCCGGTGAGCACGTAGGCCTCGAGGAAGCCCTCGCACTGGTGCTCGGACAGCTGCTCGACAACCTTACCGGAACCGGCCAGCAGCTCGTCGTTGGCATCGTCCTCGTAAAAGCCGGCGTCCCACTGCTTCTTGGTCACCTTGTAGGCAGCCTGCAGGCGGTTGGACGCGGTCTCATCGGGACCGAAGATACGGAAATCGTCCATGTTCTTGGCCAGAACGTCGGCAGTGTACTCGCCAAAGACGCGGGCGGCCTCGGTGGAGCCCCAGCCGTGTCCCTTACTTGCGACGGGGATCTCGTGGGCGTGAATATCGGGGAGCTCGAGCTCGCGGCGCACCTTGCCGCCGTTTGCATTGGGGTTGGCGCCAATGCGCAGCTCACCGGTCGGCATAAAGGCCGTCACCTCGGGGCGCACCTTGCCCTCGGGCGTAAAGAGTTCCTCGGACTTGTAGGAGCGCAGCCACTCGCGCAGCACGCGGAAGTGCTCGTGAGTGTCCTTGGCACTCGCCAGCGGCACCTGATGCGCACGCCAGGAGTCCTCGGTCTTCTTGCCGTCGATCTGCTTGGGGCAAGTCCAGCCCTTGGGCGTACGGAACACGATCATGGGGTAGGCCGGACGGACCACGGTCTCGCCCGCCGCAGCCTGGGCCAAAGCGGTGGCCTTGATGTCGCAAATCTCATCGAAAACCTGCTCAAACAGGGCGGCAAAACGCGCATGAATGCTTGCATGGCTCTCGTCGTCAAAACCGGCGACAAAGAAATGCGGCTTGTAGCCCATGCCCTCAAAGAACTTGGTAAGCTCTTCGTCGGACACGCGGGCAAGGATGGTGGGGTTGGCGATCTTGTAGCCGTTGAGGTGCAGGATCGGCAGGACGATACCGTCGGTTGCCGGGTTCACGAGCTTGTTGGACTGCCAAGAAGTCGCGAGCGGACCGGTCTCGGACTCGCCGTCGCCCACTACGGCCACGGCCAACAGGCTCGGGTTGTCCATGACGGCGCCGTAGGCATGGCTGAGCGTGTAGCCGAGCTCGCCGCCCTCGTGGATGGAGCCGGGCGTCTCGGGCGCAAAGTGGCTCGGGATGCCGCCGGGATAAGAAAACTGGCGGAAGAACTTCTGCAGACCAGCCTCGTCATTGGTGATGTCGGGGCGGATCTCACGGTAGGTGCCATCGAGCAGCGACTGGGCGGTGCCGGCAGGGCCACCGTGGCCCGGACCCATCAGGAAGATGGCGTTCTGGTTGTGGTCGGCGATGAGACGGTTGACATGACCGAACAGGAAGTTGATGCCAGGCGTGGTGCCCCAGTGACCGACCAAGCGGTGCTTAACGTCCGGGCGACCAAAGTCGCGCACCTCACCGGTTTTCTCATCGACAAAGTCGGTGCGCATCAGCGGGTTAGAGCGAAGGTAGATCTGACCGACGGACAGATAGTTCGATGCGCGCCAATACAGATCGACGCCCTCGAGCTCGGAAGCCGGCACCTCGTGTCCCAGCTTTTGCCACGGCGTCCCCAGTGTTTTAGCCATTGTTTATGTCCCTTCGCTGTGCGGTCACCCTCCGATACGGCAACCATTCGTTGGGACTAGTATATTTGCTAAAACGTTTTATCATGGTGAAAAAACGTTTTATCACCCTTATCAATCCCATCGATCAACAAAACGCGACATTCACCTGCGGCGTTGACTATCACAGGTACTCCACATTCGGTCTCTGCAAATTGATAAACGTGTTTAGTTGTGTTTAGTAAGCTCGAGCACGCTGTCCTTAACGATAAGCTCCGGCTCCAGAACGACCTCTTCGGCACGCCTGCCGCCCCTACCGGCAAGACGCTTGGACATGCAGCCAAAAGCATGCTCCGCAAGGACACCAGGGTCCTGCTCAATCGCGGTCAGCGCCGGCTCAAAGAGAACGTCGGCCGCCGAGTTGTCATAGCTTACGACCGAGATATCGCCTGGGATGCTCTTCCCCATCTCGTGCAAGCGCTTGAGCAGACCGAGGGCAATGTTATCCGAGCTTGCGAACACGGCGGTGGCATCGGTTGCAAGCACCGCCTCCGAGGCCTCATAGGCACTCGGGATGTAATATTCGCTCTCAAACTCCAGGCGCGCGTCGATGGGCAGTCCCACCTCGCGCAGCGCGCGCTCGTAACCGGCGAGTCGTTTGCGACCCGTATTGGAGCGACGCGCGTTAACCAGACAGGCGATGCGACGGTGGCCTTGCTCGATCAGATAGCGGGTGGCCATGTAGCCGCCCATCTCGTGGTCGAACATCACCTTGTCGCACTCGAGGCCCTCAATGGCGCGGTCGACCATCACGGCAGGGATGGGCAGATGGCTCACTTCCTCGCGCAGGGCGCGATCGTCGGAGAACTCGTCACCCACTACCAGAAAGACGCCGTCGACGCCGCGCGTCACCAGCTGGCGCAGCAGTTCCAGATCGTCATCGGCGCTTCCACCCGAGCTGGTAATAAAGAGCGCGTAACCGTCCTCGCGGCAGCGCTTTTCCAAGCTGCCGGCGAGCGAGGCAAAAAAGCGGCTCTCGATATTGGGAACGATAAGGCCCAGTGTGCGCGACTCGCGCATGACCAGGCTGCGCGCGATCTGGTTAGGAACATAGTGGTTGCGCGCCGCAACCTCCTTGATAAGCTTGCGGTTTTCTTCCGAGATGCGACAGGGCCGATTATTGAGAACAAGCGAGACCGACGAAGGGGAAAGCCCCACCTCCTGGGCGATCTGCTTGAGGGTGACTTTGTTGGCCATCTCGCTCCTTCCGAGTTTACGCGCAATCTCTTGAAAGTATAGCGACTGCCCATCTACCTCGGTGATAAACACTTTACCAATCCGGTGGACGGCTGTTTTATCGCCGTCAGCGCACCAAATCCGTCCAGGTGGGGTATATTGCAATCGATTTATGACAACAACCACCAAAAGGCGGATATTCGCATGCACGAGAACGACTTTTTTAACGAGGACCTGCTCTGCGCGCTCGCCGGCGTTGCCGGCGAGGACAACGTACTCATGAGCGAGCCCATGCGCGAGCACACCACGTTTAAGATCGGCGGCCCGGCCGACGTCTTTGTCACGCCCGATACAGAGCAGGGCCTCGTCGCCACACTCGATACCTGCTATCGCTGCGACCTGCCCCTCACCATCGTGGGCAACGGCTCCGACCTGCTCGTCGGCGACAAAGGCATCCGCGGCGTCGTCGTGGCACTGGGCGAAGGCCTCTCCAACATCACCGTCGATGGCACGCACGTCACGGCGGCAGCCGGCGCCCTGCTTTCCGATGTCGCCGCGGCAGCAGCCGAGGCCGGTCTCACCGGCATGGAGCCCATCTCGGGCATCCCCGGATCGGTCGGCGGCGCCTGCTACATGAACGCCGGTGCCTACGGTGCCTGCATGGCCGATGTGCTGGGGTCTGTGCGCGTCTACAAGCCCGCCCGCATGCTCGACGACGGCACCCGCGGTAGCGGCAGCATTATCGAGTTCGATGTCGATGAGCTCAACCTGGGCTATCGCAAGAGCCGCATTGCCGACGACGGTTTCATCGTGCTTTCGGCCACTTTCAATCTCGCCCCGGGCAACGCCGCGATGATCAAGGCCGACATGGACGACTACCGCCAGCGCCGCGAGGACAAGCAGCCGCTCGACATGCCGAGTGCCGGCTCCACCTTCAAGCGCCCCGAGGGCCACTTTGCCGGCAAGCTCATCATGGACGCCGGCCTGCGAGGACACGCCATTGGCGGCGCGCAGGTGAGCGAAAAGCACTGCGGCTTCATCGTCAACGCCGACCACGCCACCGCCGCCGATGTCGACGAACTCATCCGCCACATCCAAACAACCGTCAAAGACCAATTCGACGTGGACCTCGAACCCGAAGTCCACCGAGTAGGCGAATTCCTCTAAACAAAGAAGGCCCCGAAAGGGGCCTTCGCCATCTTTATATCAGACAACCAGTCCGGTGTATCGCGCTCAGGACCCGAGAGGGCCGGGACAGTCCGAGAGGCATAAGGTTGATCGCGAGTTCCGCACGAGCCGGAGAGCACTTAATGTGCTCTCCGTGCGAGCAGGACTGCCCGAGCAGGCAACCTTATGCCTCTCGGACTGTCCCGGACCAAACCGCAGCTACGACAGCGCAATACCGCCAAGCCAGCCCCAGCGCACGCCAGAGCCAGTGCCGTAGAACCCAATGAACGAGTCAAGCGACCTCGACGTGATGGCGCCCTCGTTACTCATAACGATGCCGCCGCCAACATAGATGCCCACGTGGCCATAGATCAGACCCGGTATGCCGGTACCGCTATGCGATGAGTCGGCAACAATCATGCCCACCTGCAGCGCCGAGCGGTCGGAGCTATAGCACCAGGCGTTAAACATATCGCACGCGTTACCGCCAAAGTAGCCAACGCCGGCCTTACGGAAGACATTGGTAACCCACGCCGCGCACCAGTTCTGACCCGGCGAAGGCGTGGAGTAGCACGCGTTGACGACGGCCTGCTGCTTGCCCGAGCCGGCATTCTGCTGCGGAGTTCCGGGCGCATACGATCCACCGCCCGAGCTCGAACCACCCGAGTAGGAATTGTTCTTGTTCGCGGCGGCCGCGGCAGCGGAGGCGGCTTTCTTGGCAGCTTCCTCGGCCTGGGCGGCAGCGAGAATCTCTGAATCGCGCTGAGCCATGAGCTCCTTGACGTCGTCGGAAAGACCGCTCAGCACGGTCTGGACCTCTTGCTGCTTGGCCTGCATATCCTGCATCTGGGCAGTCTGCTGGTCCTTGAGCTTCTCCAAGTCGGCCTTCTGCGACTCGAGCTCGGTCTTTTGCGCATCGAGCTCTTCCTGGATGGTCTGAATGTCCTCGATGGCGTCGCGGTCGCTCTTGTTGATCTTCTCAACATAGTGCGCATTGGCGACGAGCTCCTCAAACGAACCCGAGGCGAGCAGCAGCGACAGGATGTTGGTGCCGCCCGACTTATAGCTGGCGGAAACGCGATCGGAAAGATCGTCGCGCTTCTTTTTGAGCTCGGCCTTCTTTTCGTCAATCTGCGCCTGCGTACTGTCAATCTGGCCCTGTACGCCCTCGATATCGTTGAGGGTCTGGGCGTTCTTGTTGGCCAGCGCCGCGTATTCATTTGCGATGCTGTCGAGCTGGGCCTGGACCTCGTCAAGCTGAGCCTGGGCCGCATTGAGTTTGTCGGTGGTTTCCTTGGTGGCCTCCGCAGCATGGGCGCGAGCGGGCAGACCAAAAAGAACGGCTGCAGAAGCTGCGCCGAACAGGGCCTTGAGGGCAGTGCGACGCGAAAGCTCCTGGGAAAGGATGGAATCGCTGTTTGGTGACATATCTACTCCGTTACATGTTTATTTATATGTCGCTCAACTCATACATATTAGCGTACATCCGGCGCATCCCAACGATTTCCACGAACGGCAGCAAACCGTATGGTCGGCGGCTCGTATGCAAACGTCAAAGTCAAGGTTATGCCCACGCCAAACATTTCCATGAGTACGTTAGCATGCTCATCTGCTTTTCCTGCCGCGCACGTTCTTGGTACCCCTGCCTGCGCTATACTCCCCACAAGAAGTGTTCCTGATTCGATAGGAGACTACATGTCCAAAGCACTCGACCCCAAAGACACCTGCGTCCTCGTTACCGGTGGCGCCGGCTTTATCGGCTCGCACACCGTCGTTCAGCTGCTCGAGGGCGGCTATCAGGTCGTCATCGTCGACGACCTCTCCAACTCCAGCGCCGTCGCCGTCGACCGCGTCAAGACCATCGTGGGCGAAGAGGCTGCCAAAAACCTCACCTTCTACGAGGCCAACGTGCTCGACCGCGAGGCCATGAACAAGATCTTCGACACCCATCAGATCGACCGCGTCATCCACTTTGCCGGCTTTAAGGCCGTCGGCGAGTCGGTGAGCAAGCCCGTCGAGTACTACCACAACAACATCGAAAACACCCTGGTGCTCATCGACGTCATGCGCAACCATGGCTGCAAGTCCATCATCTTCTCGAGCTCCTCGACCGTCTACGGCGACCCGGACAACCCGCCCGTCACCGAGGAGGATCCTAAGAAGCCCGCGACCAACCCCTATGGTTGGACCAAGTGGATGATCGAGCAGATCCTTATGGACGTCCACACCGCCGACCCCGAGTGGGACGTCGTGCTGCTCCGCTACTTCAACCCCATCGGCGCCCATCCGTCGGGCCTGATCGGCGAGGACCCCAAGGGCATCCCCAACAACCTGGTGCCCTATGTCGCGCAGGTTGCCGTGGGCAAGCTCGAGGCCGTTCAGGTCTTTGGCAATGACTACCCCACTCCCGACGGCACGGGCGTGCGCGACTATATCCACGTTTGCGACCTGGCCTCGGGCCACGTTGCCGCCCTCAACTGGATGAACGGCAAGACCGGCGTCGAGATCTTTAACCTGGGCACCGGCACCGGCACCTCGGTGCTCGAGGTCATCGCCGCCTTCTCCAAGGCCTGCGGCAAGGAGCTGCCCTATGTGATTCGCGAGCGCCGCGCCGGCGATATCGCCGCCAACTGGTGCGATGCCTCCAAGGCCGAGCGCATGATGGGCTGGAAGGCCCAGTACGACATCGCGGATATGTGCCGCGATAGCTGGAACTGGCAGAGCCACAACCCCAACGGCTTCGCCGACGCTGAGTAGCAAAAACCTACATACCGCTCTTGCCCCGATCTCACGTTGTGAGGTCGGGGCTTTTTCACGGCATGTAACCATTCGCCGAAAATCGACCAACTTTTATATCTTGCCTGTACATGTTTAAACAACATGTTTTACAATAGGCATATCGAATCAGAACATCGGAGGCGGACTGCACACCCATCGGCAGGCCGACCCCACAACAAGAAGGTTGGTGAGCGCATTCATGGAGCGTGCAAGCGGCGTCCTCATGCCCGTCTCATCTCTGCCCGGACCATACGGAATCGGCGGCTTTGGCTGGAATGCCTACGACTTCGTCGATTTTCTCGCCTCGTGCAAACAACATTACTGGCAGATTCTGCCCCTTACGACGACCAGCTATGGCGATTCGCCCTACCAGTCGTTCTCGGCCCGCGCGGGCAACCCTAACTTCATTGACTTTGCCGAGCTTATCGAGGCAGGTTACCTGGAGCAGCGCGATATCGACGGCGTATACCTGGGCGCTGACCCCAGCAATGTCGACTATGGCGCCATCTTTGGTGGCCGTCGTCAGATTCTCGACCGCGCCGCCGAGCGCTTTGCCGCCGACAAGCCGGCCGACTTCGACGACTTTGTCCAAACCAACGAAGACTGGCTCATCCCCTACTGCGAGTTTATGACCGTGAAGGAGGAGTGCGGGCTCAAGGCATTTTGGGAGTGGCCCGCAGAGCTTCGTACCCGCGGTGAGGCCTCTGCCAAGGTCTGCGCCGCCCATCCCGCGCGCATGCTCTACCACCAGATGACGCAATACTTCTTCGATCGTCAGTGGAGCCGCCTCAAGGCCTATGCCAACGAGCGCGACATCCTGATCATCGGCGACCTGCCCATCTATGTCTCACGCGACTCCGTCGAGATGTGGGCCACGCCCGAGCTCTTTAAGATCGACGCCGCCGGTAATCCTGTGAGTGTCGCCGGCACGCCGCCCGACCAGTTCTCTGCCACCGGCCAGTACTGGGGCAATCCCATCTACGACTGGGACGCCATGGAGTCGGACGGTTTCTCCTGGTGGGAGGGCCGCATCCGCGCCGCCCTCGACATGTACGATGTCATCCGCCTGGATCACTTCCGCGGCTTCGAGGCCTATTGGGAGGTGCCGTTCTCCTCACCCGATTCGTCCTACGGTTCGTGGACGCAGGGCCCCGGCCTCAAGTTCTTCAAGACGCTCGAGGAAAAGCTCGGCACGCTGCCCATCATCGCCGAAGACCTGGGCTTCCTCACCCCCGGCGTCATCGACATGCGCGACAACTCGGGCTTCCCCGGCATGAAGATCTTGCAGTTTGCCTTTGAGGGCACCAACTCGTACTACCTGCCGCACAACTACATTGCCAACACCGTCGCCTATGTGGGCACACACGACAACGAGACGGCGCGCGGTTGGTTTGAGGGAACGGCCACCCCGCGTCAGCGCGAGCAGGCGGCCCTGTACACCCATCAGCAGGCCGGCGAACCCATGGCAGATGCACTCAATCGCACCATCGCCGCCAGCGTAAGCGACACGTGCATCTACACCATGCAGGACCTGCTCAACTTGGGCAATGAGGCGCGCATCAACACCCCTGCCACGCTGGGCGGCAACTGGACCTGGCGCATGCTCGATGGCGCCATCACCCGCGAGCTCGAGCATAAACTCACCGACTGGACCGAGACCTACTTCCGCATCCCATCGGAAGCCGAAATCGAGCTTCCTCAATAGGAGCCACCGCGCCCGACCCCACCCCACCGTGCGGACGCGACCGCTTTTCCCGCGCGAGGCCACTCCAATCCCCTCGCGCGGGCTTCTTTTGAATTTCTGACATGTCGTCAACTCGCCACAGGAGGAAACATGCCCTGTATCAATCTTGCGGATCTTGCCGAGCAGTCCTTTGGAACTTCGCTCGAGCAACTCGATGACCGCCGCATTTACAAACTGCTGGTCAAGCTCGTGCAGGAGCGCTCTGCTGCCTGCCCACTCAACAATGGCAAGAAAAAGCTCTACTACATCTCTGCTGAGTTTTTGATTGGAAAACTGCTGATCAACAACATGATCGACCTTGGCATCTATGCCGAGGTTAAAGACCAGCTCACCGCTGCCGGCCACGACCTCAACAAGATCGAGGAGTTCGAGGTCGAGCCGTCGCTCGGCAACGGCGGCCTGGGCCGCCTGGCCGCATGCTTCCTGGATTCCATCGCCACGCTGGGCTTGACCGGCGATGGCGTGGGCCTCAACTATCACTACGGCCTGTTCCGTCAGCGCTTTGTCGACAACCAGCAGAAGGCCGTCCCCGACGAGTGGCTCGGTGAGCAGGACATCCTAGTCGACGACGACCGCTCCTACACCGTCGAGTTCGGCGATTTTGCCGTTACCTCCAAGCTCGTCAACATCGACGTGCCCGGTTACGGCCAGCCCACCAAGAACCGTCTGCGCCTGTTCGACCTGGCGAGCGTCGACGACGGCCTGGTCCCCGGCAGCTCCATCGACTTCGACAAGACCGAGATCGCCAAAAACCTCACCTTGTTCCTCTACCCCGACGATTCCGACGAGCAGGGCCGCCTGCTTCGCATCTACCAGGAATACTTCATGGTGAGCAACGCCGCCCAGCTCCTGATCGACGAGGCCATCGAGCGCGGCAGCAACCTGCACGATCTGGCCGACTACGCCGTGGTCCAAATTAACGACACGCACCCCACCATGGTCATCCCCGAGCTCATTCGCTTGCTCACCACCGAGCATGGCATCGAGTTTGACGAGGCCGTGACCATCGTACGCTCCATGGTCGCCTACACTAACCACACGATTCTTGCCGAGGCGCTCGAGAAGTGGCCGCTCGTCAGCCTGCAGAAGGTCTCCCCTGCCATCGCCGACATTATCGTCAAGCTCGATGAGATCGCGAAGGCCGAGCACGATGACCCGCGCGTCGCCGTCATCGACGAATACGACACCGTCCACATGGCCCACATGGACATCCACTTTGGCTTCTCCATCAATGGCGTAGCCGCCCTCCACACCAAGATCCTGGAGGACACCGAGCTTCATCCGTTCTACGAGATCTATCCCGAGAAGTTCTCCAACAAGACCAACGGCATCACCTTCCGCCGCTGGATCCATGGAGCCAACCCCGCGCTCGCCAGCCTGCTCGACGATGTAATCGGCACCGACTGGCGCAGCACCGGCGATCTGAGCAAACTCGCCAAGTTCGCCGACGACAAGGACGTTCTTGAGCGCCTGGCCGCCACCAAGGTCGAGGCCAAGGCCATCATGCGCCAGTTCATGGCGCTCGAGCAGGGCGTGACCATTCCCTCCAACGCCATCATCGACGTCCAGGTCAAGCGCATCCACGAGTACAAGCGTCAACAGATGCTCGCGCTCTACATCATCTGGAAGTACTTCGATATCAAGAACGGCAACAGGCCTAAGCACCCCGTCACCATCATCTTTGGCGGCAAGGCGGCGCCTGCCTACACTATCGCGCAGGACATCATCCATCTGATCCTGACGCTGTCGCAGTGGATTGCAAACGACCCCGACGTGGCTCCCTACCTGCAGGTTGTCATGATCGAGAACTACAACGTCACCGCCGCCGAGCGCGTGATCCCCGCCGCTGACATCTCCGAGCAGATCAGCCTGGCCTCCAAGGAGGCGAGCGGCACCTCCAACATGAAGTTCATGCTCAACGGCGCCCTAACCCTGTGCACGCTCGACGGTGCCAACGTGGAGATTGCCGAGCTCGTGGGCGACGAGAACATCTATACCTTTGGTGCCTCGTCCAAACAGGTCGAGCAGCTCTACGCCGACGGCACCTACAACGCCGGTGCGCTCTACCGCAAGCCCGGCATTAAACTGCTGGTGGACTTCATCACCAACCCGGCCTTTATGGCAACCGGCAACGCCGAGCGCCTGCAGCGCCTGCACGACGACATTAAGGGCAAGGACTGGTTTATGGCCCTGCTCGACATTGAGGAGTACATCCAGACCAAGGAGCGCGTGCTGGCCGACTACGAGGACCAGGACGCCTGGATGCGCAAGGCGCTCATCAATATCGCCAACGCCGGCACCTTCTCGTCCGACCGTACGATCTCCCAGTACAACGACGAGATCTGGCACCTGAGCTAATTCGGTTTCATCGCCCATCCTCTTGAAAACGGAGCCACGGCAACGCGGCTCCGTTTTTTGTGCCCGCACGTTACCCTGTGATCCGACTCGGCCAAACAATCTCGATCCATAACAACTACTCAACCAAAACGGTCCCAGCTGTTACAGATTGAGACATACCGGCCCCTCCCCTTGGGTTTATCTCAATCTGTAACATCTAGCAGGTGAAATTCGCCTTTGGTGTTACAGATTTAGATGAAATGGTTAGCTCAGCGGAACCGTCTCGATCTGTAACATCTAACGTCCGAAATCGGCCCTACCTGTTACAGATCAAGACAAACTGACAGACGGAAAGCCCCAACACAAAGAAAGGCTCCCCTCTCGCCCAGTGGACGGGAGGGGAGCCTTATATGTGACCACGGCAAAAGGATGGCAAAGCCGCAGTCGCCCAAAAGGAGGGCCTGATTGGATCGGGCCTAGATAAGGTTCTTGCCAGAGACCTTATCGAAGAGGTGGGTCGCGTTCTTCTCGAACTTGAACCAGATGGGGTCGCCTGCCTTGAGCGCGCCCTTGGCCTCAAGGTCGACAACGGGAATGATCAGGACGAACTGGCCATCGGGAGCGGTCACGTGGACATGCTCGGTCGAACCCATGAGCTCGGTCACCTCGACGGTACCCTGGAGCGCGCCCTCCTCGTCCTTGTCGGCAAGCAGAATCTGCTCGGGACGCACGCCGGCCGTGATCTCCTTCACGTCGCCGCCGTCCCAGTTGAGAGCAAGCTGAGCGCAGGTCTCGGGGGCGAGCGCCACGTTCATATCCTCGGTCTTGACGGTAAAGCCGTTGCCCGAGCGCACCAGCTGGGCATCGAAGAAGTTCATCTGCGGCACGCCGATAAAGCCGGCGACGAAGATGTTCGCGGGATGGTTGAAGACCTCCTGCGGGGTGGCGATCTGCTGGACGACGCCGTCCTTCATGACCACGATACGGTCACCGAGGGTCATAGCCTCGGTCTGGTCGTGAGTAACATAAATGAACGTGCCCTTGATCTCGTGGCGCAGCTTAATGAGCTCGGCACGCATCTGGTTACGAAGCTTGGCGTCCAGGTTGGACAGCGGCTCGTCCATCAGGAAGACCTTGGGGTCTCGCACGATGGCGCGGCCGATGGCGACGCGCTGGCGCTGGCCACCCGAAAGCGCCTTAGGCTTACGGTCGAGATACTCGGTAATGCCCAGGATCTCGGCAGCAGAGCGAACCTTGCGGTCGATCTCGTCCTTGGGGACCTTCTTGAGCTCGAGCGTAAATGCCATGTTCTCGTACACCGTCATATTGGGGTACAGAGCGTAGCTCTGGAACACCATGGCGATGTCGCGGTCCTTGGGCGCCACGTCGTTGACGCGCTTGCCGTCGATGAGCACGTCGCCCGAGGTAATGTCCTCCAGGCCGGCGACCATGCGCATCGTCGTGGACTTACCGCAGCCAGAGGGGCCAACGAGGACGATGAACTCCTGGTCGTGAACGGTGAGGTTGAAGTCCTCTACAGCGAGCACACCGTCCTCGGTAACCTTGAGGTTGTGCTTCTTCTCCTCGGTCTTCTTCTTTTTGCCAAAGAAGCCCTTCTTTTTTGACTCGTTGTTGGGATACACCTTCTGAACATGTTTGAGAACGATCTCGGCCATGTCTCTACCTTTCGATACGCGGCGCCGCGCTGAGGGGAGCCGCCAAAACTTGCAAAACAGTTACGGCATCAGCCCTTGACGGCACCTGCCACAACGCCGTCAATGATGTACTTCTGGCAGAAGATGTACATGATGACGATGGGGATGACGACCATCATGATGCATGCCATCATGGGGCCGAGCTCGACGTGGCCATAGCCGCCACGGAAGTACTGGATCAAGATAGGAATGGTCTTGTACTTAGTGGAGTCGAGCGTAAGGTAGGGCAGCAGGTAGTCGTTCCAGACCCACATGGTCTCGAGGATGCCGACCGAAAGATAGGTGGGCTTCATGATGGGAAGGACGATCTTAAAGAACACCTGGACCGGGTTGCAGCCGTCGATCATGGCCGCCTCTTCGATCTCGAGCGGGATGTTCTTTACAAAGCCGGCGAACATAAAGACCGCGAGGCCCGCGCCAAAACCAAGGTAGATGAAGCAGATGTTAAACGGCGTGTTGAAGCCGATGCGGTCCGCCAGGTTGGACAGCGTAAACATGAGCATCTGGAACGGTACAACCATCGAGAACACGAACAGGTAATAGAAGAAGTTCGAGATCTTGCTGTTGACGCGCACCACGTACCAAGCGCACATGGAGCAGCACACCAGAATCAGCACGACCGACGTGACTGTGATGATGAGCGAGTACATAAACGCCGAGGCAAAGCCCTGCTCGTTCAGAGCGTGCACGTAGTTTGCGAGGCCGTTGAACGTCTCGGGCGTGAGCAGATCGAACGCCGTGGTGGTGCTGATTGCGGTCGCTTTCTTAAAGGAATTGAGCGCAATCATGAACACGGGGTAGATCCATGCGAGCGACAGGATCGTAAAGAAGATCGAGAGCGCGCGGTTGATAGCCTTATCGCGTTTCATTACTGCTGCACCTCCTTGGACCTCGTGGCCTTAAGCTGGATCATAGAAATAGCGACAACCAGGATGCAGAAGATAACTGCCTTGGCCTGACCGATGCCCTGCCATGCGATGCCAGCACGCGAATAGAACGTGTTGTAGATGTTCAGGGCGAGCATCTCGGTGGAGTGCGCCGGGGCGCCACCGGTAAGGGCGAGGTTCTGGTCGAACAGCTTAAAGCCGTTGGTGATGGACAGGAACAGGCAGATGGTGATGGTCGGCATCAGGTTGGGGATCTTAACCTTCCAAAACGTCTGCCATGCCGTAGCGCCATCGACCTTGGCGGCCTCGATGTAGTCAGACGGAATGGACTGCAGACCGGCGATGTAGATGATCATCATGTAGCCGACCTGTTGCCACAGGGTCAGGATGATAAGGCCCCAGAAGCCAGCGGCGGAGTTGAGGGCGATAAGCTGGGCACCCACGTTGGAGAGCAGGCAGTTGATCAGAATCTGCCAAATGTAACCCAGTACAATGCCGCCAATCAGGTTAGGCATAAAGAAAATCGTACGGAAGATGTTGGTGCCCTTGAGCGCCTTGCGAGTGAGCGCCTGCGCAATGGCCAGCGCGATCACGTTGATGAGCACCGTCGACAGGAAGGCAAACGCCACGGTAAAGAAGAACGACGTGGCAAACTGCGGATCGGACAGCGCGCGCACGTAGTTCTCGATACCGACAAAGTGCGCGTTATTGATGGTAATAAACTGGCAGAACGAGAGATAGAAACCCTGGATAAAGGGAATCACGAACCCGATCATAAACGCCAGGCACGTGGGCAGCATAAAGAGCGGCCACCAGCGCTTGAGTGCTTTGCCCATAGAAGGGTCCTTTCAATATGCAGGGGGCGGGCAAACCTACGTCTGCCCGCCCCCTGTCGCTAATCAGATAGCTTGGGCAGCAACTGCTTACTCGGAAGCAGCCTTCTCGGTCTTCCAGCCATCGACGAAGGCGTTCTTGACGCCGTCCCACTTGGTGTTGTCGGCAGCATAAGCGATGAGAGCCTGCTTGAGGTTCTTCTTCCACTCCTCGGAGGGGATGTAAACGAAGTCCCAAGCGACGGTCTTCTTGCCGTCCTTGGCCATAGCAACGGCCTGCTGAGAGAAGACGTTGGTGGTCTCCTTAGCGCTCTTGAACGGGGCGGTCAGACCCATCTTGTCAGCGATGATGCTGGTGGCGGTGTCAGAAGTGACGCACCAATACATGAAGTCCTCGGTGGCCTTCTGGGCATCCTCGGAAGCCTGGGAGCTGACGCACCAGTAGTTCTCGCCGCCGGAGCACAGGCCCTGGTTCTCCTCGCCGTCGACGCCGATGTAGATCGGCAGCATGCCGAGCTGGTCGTCGGCCATACCGGCCTTGGTGAGGTCGGCGTAGGCCCAAGAGCCGTTCTGATAGAAGACGGCCTTGCCGGTTGCGAACTCGTTGGTGGCGTCGTCACCGGTCTTGGAGGCGAGCTGCGAAGGATCGCAGGTGGAGTCGGTGATGTACAGGTCGAAGATCTGCTTAAAGTTGTCGAGATACTCGCCCTTGATCTCGTCGTCCTCCTGATTGTGCTCCTTCTCGAACTCGTAGTAGAGCGGGAGGTTGGCGAGGTGCGTGGTGTAGCGCCAGCTGGAGGAGTCATCCATACCGGCGGAAGTGAAGGCACCGTCAACGCCGAGCTCGTCCTTGCGGGCCTGGATGTCATCGGCGCAAGCCTTCAGCTTGTCGAAGGAGTTGATGTCCTCGGCCTTGTAGCCGGCCTTCTCGAGGAGCTCCTTGTTGTAAATGATGCCGTAGCTCTCCTGAACCCAGTCGATACCCAGATCCTTGCCGTCGGACTGCAGCGCCAGGGAGTCGTCGATGAGCTCGCCGCGGAGCTTGGTGTCGGAAAGATCGGCGCAGTAGTCCTTCCAGTTCTTAAGGCCGGTGGGGCCGTTGACCTGGAACAGCGTCGGAGCGGAGCTCTTGGACATCTCGGACTTGAGCTTCTCCTCGTAGGTGTTGGAGGCGGCGGTCACGATCTTGACCTCGACGCCCTTCTCCTTCTTGTACGCCTTGGCGATCTCCTTCCACTCCTTGTCGACCTCGGGCTTGAACTGGAGGAAGTAGACCTCGGCAGCGTCACCAGAAGCAGAGGAGCCAGAGCCGGCAGAACCACCGCAGCCCACGAGGCCCAGACCAAGAACCGCAGCCGCGGAACCAGCAAAGCCCAGGAACTGCCTTCTGCTCATTTCGTTCTTCATTACAATCCACCCTTTCACACCGTGGCGGCACCCTTTGCCGCCGCCTTCGGAGATTGGCTCGGGGACTTTGCCCCTTTTGCTGACTTGTACAATACGCTATTTGGCTAGTTGTTTGAACAAGTATTACTAGAGCGGTAGAAAAACTTCGGTGAACGGTAATTTCGACTTGATACTTGACAAGTTTTGTATAAACAATTATTTGTTATCGAATGCAGAGAAAACGCCCGATCAAGCCGATGCATCGTCGGTTTGACCGGGCGTTTTCGCTTTGAGGGCATGAGTCTCGTCAGGCTGCGAGCTAGCCGGCTATCGCTTGGAATTGACGCGGTAATGGAAGATCTCGGGGTGTGTGCGGGCATGCGTGACCTCGAACAAGATGCCGTCCGAGGTGTACGACTGGCTCTCCATAACGGCGACGCAGTTGTACTTGCCGAGGTCCAGATAGCTGCAGTCTTCATCGTTGGCGAGCTCGACACTCACCGTACGACGGCTCGCCATCACTTTGACGCCGCGCTTGTGCTCCAGATAGCCGTAGATAGAATCCGCCGCGATCTCGGGGGTCAGGCCCTTGGCGATCGACGCCAAAAAGTAGCCATGGTCCACTTGGCGCGCGCTGCCGTTGAGGCTTCGGACACGCACTACGCGAATCAGCTCCTCGCCCACCTTAAAGCCCAGGCGACGTGAGAGTTGCTCAGTGCAAATCAAATGTTCAAAAGACTTGACCTCGGTCGATGCGACGGCATTGTTGCGTTTTGCGAACTCGCCAAACGACTCAACCTCTTCGAGTGCGCCCAGCATGTCGGTTTCGCCCTTAAGCCAAATAACGCGCACGCCCTTACCGTGTATAGGCTGCACAAACATCTGGTCGGCCAGCATGCTCAAGGCGCGTCGAACGGTATTGCGCGTGCAGCCAAACTCCGCGGTCAGCTCGGCTTCGGTTGGCAGCATCTCCTGAAACGCATAGGTCCCGTTGATGATGCGCGAACGGATCTCGCGGTAGATTCCTTCGTAAATCGCTTTTGGCATGATTTCACCTCTAATGAATATGTATGGCTAGGCACGATAGCATTTCTTAAAGTTGTTTAAACCGATTATCGGTAAAGCACGGATTATTTACCGTCGACGGTTCCCCCGAAACCCAAATCGGACCGAATCAAAACCGTCAATGCGGCAAGCAGCCAGTCCTCTACAATGAGTTCATTGTTTAAACGTTCTTGCTCGCACAGCATGTTGCATCCGAAAGGCATATTATGCTGCAGAAAATCCAACGTTTTGGCGGAGCCATGTTCGCGCCCGCCATGCTGTTTTCTATATCAGGCCTCATGGTCGGCATCTCCGCCCTCGCAACGACCGTGGATATCGTCGGCGACCTCGCCGTATACGGAACCCCCTGGTACGTTTTCTGGACTATCATTCAGCGCGGCTCGTGGACGGTCTTTAAGCGCCTTCCACTCCTTTTTGCCGTAGCGCTGCCTATCGGCCTTGCCCAAAAGCAACCGGCACGCTGCTGCCTCGAGGCGCTCGTAGCCTATTTTGCCTACTGTTTCTTTTTGAGCGAGATCATTAAGCTGAGCGGAGACAACCTTGGGCTTAAGTACCCGTCGTTTTTGACCTCCGCTAGCGGCATCACCGTCATCGACGGCATCAAGACGCTCGACACCGGCATTATCGGCCCGCTGGCGGTGTCGGCAACCGTCGTCGCGATCCATGACCGCTTCTACGATGCCAAGGTTCCCGATTGGCTCGGCACCTTCTCGGGTTCCTCGCTGGTCTACCTCATCAGCTTTTTTGCCGTGTTTGCCCTTGCCGCCATCTCGGCCGCCATCGTGCCTTTCGCATACGCTGTGACTGAAACGCTGCGCCACGCACTTGCGGGCGTCGGCCCCTTCGGCGTGGGCATCTTTGTGTTTTTGGAGCGAGCGCTCGAGCCCATGGGGCTGCACCATCTGCTCTATATGCCCATCTATTACGACAATCTGGTCATTCACGACGGTATTTACGCCACGTGGACCAACCTGCTCCCCATTCTCTCCCATAGCACGCGCCCTTTAAATGAACTTGCGCCCTGGGCAGGTTTTACCGCCACCGGCTGGGGCAAGCTCTTTGGCCTTCCCGCCATCGCGGCAGCATTCTATTTCACCGCCAAACCCGAACGCCGCGCCGGCCTTAAGGTCATCCTTTTGCCCGCCATCGTCGCCTCGGTGGTCTGCGGCGTCACCGAGCCGCTCGAGTTTCTCTTTATGTTCACCTATCCCGGACTCTTTTTGCTCTACGCCGTCCTGTCCTCCTGCCTTGCCATGACCATGAACTTCTTTGGCATCGTCGGCATCTTCTCGGGCGGTCTCATGGAAATGACGGCCTTCAACTTCATCCCACTCATGCGAATGCATGCCGGCTCCTACCTTTTGGCGCTCGGTATCGGTCTGATGTTTAGCGCTGTCTTTTTTCTGGTCTTCCGGGGCCTCATTCTGGCTTTCGACCTAAAAACCCCAGGCCGCGAGGATCATATCGCCAGCGATGCGGCGCTCGCACGTCTGACGGGAAAAAGCTCTGCCAAAGAAGGCGCGGCCCAAAACGGCACCGACAACCAATCATCCCAAGATCATCTGCTTGCTGAGCAAGTCGTTGCGCTCTTGGGTGGCGTTAGCAATATTGTAGGAGCGACCAATTGCGCCACGCGTCTGCGCGTTGAGGTCGCAGAACCTTCCGTTGTCGCAGACAACGCAGCCTTCGTCGCGGCGGGCGCCAAGGGCCTCATCATTACGGGCAAGACCGCCCAGGTGATTATTGGCATCTCCGTTCCCCGCGTTAAAGAGCATTTTGACCAGATCATGGGCCTCGAGCCGGGATTTGCGCCCACCACCTCGGCCTCCCCTGCCGCCAGCGCAGCCCATAAGCGCGGCGATATCTGCTTCTTCGATATCGACGGAACACTCGCCTGGCAAGACCCTCGAGTGGCACAAGAGCTTCCCGAGAGCGAGCGAGACCTCTCCCCCTATCCCAATGAAGCGGTCTCGCAAGCCATCCGTGATTTTGTCGCCAAGGGCAATATGGCGTTTATCTGCACAGGGCGCACGCTGAGCTGCATCCATCCAAAGCTGCTCGAGCTGCCCTGGACCGGCATCGTCTGCCTCGCGGGTGGCTATGTCGAACTTGAGGGACACGTGATTCGCGATTTGGCGATGACGCCCGGCATGCTGCAGCGCCTTGCTCCCATTCTTGAGCAATCGGACGAAGTGATTCGTTTTGAGGGACTCAATGGCGTCGTTCGCATGAGTGCCGATGCGCCCGACGCCCCGGGATACGCCCGCACCGTGGGCGATGCAATTACGCAGCTGCAACATTACAGCGCCTACAAGATCTTAATGTCCACGTCGCTTGCCAACCGCATCGCTCAGGATCAAGCGTTTGAGCCGCTGCTCTGCTTTAACGAGCTCGAGCTCGAAGTGACCGAGATTTCGCCTCGCGAATGCACCAAGCGCGAGGGTATCCAGTCCGTACTCGACGCCCTCGATCCCCACCACGGAACCGTATACGGCATCGGCGACGCCAGCAATGACGTCTCGCTGATGAACGCCGTCGACGTTGGCATCGCCATGGGCAACGCACCGGACTTCCTCAAGGAAAAGGCCGACTATGTCACCGACAGCATCGACCACGACGGCGTCGTCACCGCGCTCGAACACTTTGGGCTTATCTAGCCAAGCCCCTACCGCACTTGCGGCCGCATGGACCAATCGTCTTCAACCGCCGCGCTCGACGCCCTAATGTGGCAATATGTTGTCTACATAATGCAACGATGCAACCTATCAAAGAATGCGAGAACCCGTGTCCAGTCCGTTTACCAGCTTTTTAGCCCAGCACTTTGACCAGATTAACGACTATCTGGCCACGTTCTTTGACGGACAGGCGACTTCCGCCGATATCGAGCGCTACCTGTATACCCCGCTCTCGGCATTTACGGCAAACGCTGGCAAGCGCCACCGCCCGCTCATCTGCATGCTCGCCGCCACTGCGGTAGGCGGCAGCTTTGAGAGCGCCCGCAGCGCAGCGGCGGCCATCGAGCACTTTCAGTCGGGCGCACTCATCCACGACGACATCGCCGACAACGGGCAGATTCGTCGCGGCAAGCCCTGCATGCACCTTACCGAGGGCACCGGTCTTGCCATCAACTGCGGTGACCTGGCGCTCACCATGGTCACCAAGACGGTTCTCGACGACCCCACGCTCAACGCAGACGTGAAGCTTCGCGTGCTCCACGAGCTTACCGAGATGATCGTCCGTACCATCGAGGGCCAGGCGCTCGACCTGGGCTGGGTCCGCGACGGGCGCTTTGACATTTCGGTCGACGATTATCTGGACATGGCGACGCACAAGACCGCGTACTACAGCGGAGCGACGCCGCTTGCCGCCGGAGCCATTATCGGCGGCGGCAGCGAAGAGCAGATTGAGGCACTGCGCGCCTTTGGGCTGCACACGGGCCTTGCCTTCCAGATTCAAGACGACCTGCTCAACTTGATCGGCACCAAGGAGGCCGCCAACAAGGACTTCCGCACCGATATCACCGAGGGCAAGCGCACCCTCGTTGCCGTGCATGCCCTGTCAGACGAGCGCTATCACGACGAGATCGAGGCAATCCTTTCCTCGGGCACCGAGGACCCTGCGCAGCTCGCACGCGCCGTGGAGATCTTCCAGGAGACCGGCTCCATCGATTACGCCCACACCTATGCGCTCGACCTGACCGCTAAGGCCAAGGCCGCTATCGAAGGCGTCGAGCTCGACCCGCATGCGCGCGAGCTCTTCCTCTCAATGGCAGATTTCTTTGTGGAGCGTCTTAACTAGCGGGGGTCATAAAACCTGTGGGCAGCGCGTTTGGGTACAAGTTGCTACACTGTTGAGTGCATGTTTATGCATTGTCTCGCGTTGTCTATCCGACACGCGCTCAAAATAGTACGAATGGTACGCCGAAAGGGGTTCGTTCATGGAACCTATTACCACGGGCATGCAGGGAGCAGCCGTCGAGGATGTTCAGTCCCGCCTTCTGCAGCTCGGCTATACAATCGATGACGCCGAGGTTGTCGACAAGCGCTTTGGCACCACCACCGAGCAGGCCGTCAGCACCTTCAGGCTCGACAGCGGCCTTGCTGCCGGTCATGCCGTCGATATCCCCTGTTGGAGCGCCCTGGTCGACGCCTCGTATAAGCTGGGCGACCGCACCCTGTATCTGCGCATGCCCAATTTCCATGGCGCCGATGTGCAGGCCCTGCAGCGCGCTCTCAACGTTTTGGGCTTTGCCTGTGGCGAAGACGACGGCTACTTTGGTCCGCATACCGAGGCCGCCCTGCAGCAGTTCCAGGAAAATGTCGGCCTGTTTGCCGACGGCATGGCCTTCCAGGACACCTACGCCTACATCAACCGCCTGCACCATGTGTGGGAGGGCAAGCCCTCGGTCACCGAAGCCGAGTCCCGCATCGGTTTTGCTCGCGCCGCCAACGTGCTCGAGCGCTTCCAGATCGCCGTTATCGGTGAGGACCCCATCGCACGCAGCGTTGCTTCGCGCATGTGGAACATCGCCACGGCAACGACCGACAACAGCGGCATGATGCTCTGCGACTCCGAGGTCCCAACCGACGTTGACCTGGTGCTCGAGATCGCAAGCGACGAGCTGCCCGCCGACGCCGCGCCACGCGCCACGATTGCCCTCGCCGAGTGCCACAACCTGGCCCAGCGCATCCGCACCGCCAATGTCGCCGCGCAGCAGAAGCCGGCTCGCATTCGCATTGAGCTCACGGGCATGACGCGCTACAACGGCACCTTCACGGCCAGCGACGCGCAGACGCTCGCCGTACGCCTACTCGACGGCGTTTGCGATGCCCTCGCAGATTAGGTAAACTAGACGAGTTGCTTTTGGGCAACACCACACATTGGGACGTAGTTCAACGGTAGAACTCCGGTTTTTGGTGCCGGCTGTTGGGGGTTCGAATCCCTCCGTCCCAGCCATTAAAACTGAGCGCCCTAAGCCCATAACGGCCCAGGGCGCTTTCTTGTGGGCAAGCGGAGGAATTCGAACCCGCAAGGGTGCGGAGCTGAGGAAACGCGAAGCGTTTTCCAGCGCAGCACGCAAGGAGCGAAGCGACGCAGCGGGGCGCGGCCGCCGACCAGGCGGACGCGGAATCCCTCCGTCCCACACCAGCCAAGAGCCCCTCACGTCAAGCAAATCGAGCCAACGCCGCCAAGCGGAGGGATTCGAACCCGCAAGGGTGCGGAGCGATGCAGCGGGGCGCGGCCGCCGCAGGCAGACGCGGTGTCGGCACTTGGGGACGCTCCTAAGTGCCGGCATTATAGGAACGTCCCCAAGTGCCGGCTCGGGACTATTTTCGAGGACCCTCCGAAGGACTGTGGCCAAAAAACGGCAAATATGAGTACTGTCACCGTTGTAGCTACATTATTTTCGTTAATAAAAGAAGATCTTAATGAGATTTATTCGCATCAAGGTCTTCCTTTAATGAACACTTGAGGAGATACGGCAGCTTATCTGCTCGATCGACACGTCAAATCACCTTAAATGTGGTCAAAATTACTGCTACTAAAAGAGTATCAGTACTCATATTTGATGTTTTTTGGCCACGGCTCTTTATAGACACCCTGCACAGCGACGGTGGTAGATTTCGGAACGTGTCCGTCAGCCCCGTTCCGAAAAGCGAGCCGCGTGCAACGGCCAAGCCACGACAGCCCCCGGGAGAGCGGGGACACCGGCTTAGGTTTATCGCGAGTTCCGCACGAACAGGAGGCCACTTAATGTGGCCTCCGTCGTGAGCAGGACTGTAGAGCAGGAAACCTAAGTCGGTGTCCCCGCTCTCCCGGGGCCGGCGGAACTAATTGTTCAGCATGCGGTCGAAGCTTCCCGAGTCGCCATCCCGATAGTCGGCGGTCATCAGAATCTCCTGCGGAATGCGTCCGCCCTCGCGCAGCACGTTGCGGAACTGTACGCGCGTGACCATGGGCAGATCCTTGATCGTCGCCGCCAGGTTCTGCGGCACACCCTGGTTGGCAGCCGCGGGCTCGCACTCTCCGCCGGCCTTCACGCGACGCTTGTGCTCGGCGAGCATGGCACGATACATGCCGGCATGCAGGCGAATCTCAACCACATTGGCGTTACGGGTCTGCTCGACAATGCGCGCACCTTCTCGATCGATATCGCCCACGTAGTAGACATAATTAAAGCGATAGCCGATCTCGGCCAGATAATCATCCAACGCATGCGAGACGCTCGCCTTGCAGCCACCGCCAAAGATCACGCCACCCACCTTGGTGCCAAAGAGCTTAGCGTGCTTGCGGCCGCGCAGGAGCTTGACGATCTCGTCATAGGTGTCCAGGTTCTCGACCATAATGAACGGCTTGTCGGCGCCCAGCGTAAAGAAACCCGTAAAGTGCACGGGGCGGTTAGGGGCGACCTTAATCGCCTGCATGCTGATGCCTTTTTCGGTCATACGCCGAATCAGGCGCTCGCCGTGCTTGCCGTCAAAGGCCTTCTCATCGTTAAAAATCTGGTAGGCGCGCTGGCGACGCGAAGCGACCGGCGTGTCGGCACCGCGATTCTGCTCAATCCAAGCCTGGATGATCGCAATCTCCTCGGCAATCTTGCGGTTGGACATCTCGTTGTGCTGAGTGCGCTGCGGAGCCTTTTTGCCGTCCTTGCCCTCGACCTTAACAATTTGAGTCTGCTGCTCCTTAATCTTGGAGAGCGCCATTGGCGTAGGAACGACCTTGAGCAGCTGTCTGCCCAGGACACGGGCCAGAGCAAACGCCGAAACCTCGCCATGAGCGGACGGCTCAGGCTGCTGGGCGGCCGCATCGTTTGCAGTCGGTTTGGGCTGCGTCTGGGATTTGCGCTTGGAATCTGCCTGAGCTTTGCGCTCTTGCTTTGGCGCGGACGAGCTCTTTTGCGAACGTTCGGGCTCGTCCCCCTTCGCCGGCTGGCGCTTGGGCTGCCCCACCGGGGCCTCTGCCTTCGCATCCTTGTTTTGCGTCGTCGCCTTCTCGGCCACAGTCTCGGCATTTGAGCCACGCCCGCCGCGGTGACGACGACGGCGGGGCTTGCTCGAAGCGCTCTCCCCCGCCTGCTTATCAGCGGACTGTTGAGCTTTGACCTCGGTGTCAACCGCAGACTGCGACTCGGAAGGTTGCTGCTCGCGAGCCACCGGCTCAACGGTTTTCTCGGTTTGTTCGGCCTTATCGGCCTGAGCGGTCGAAGCCGGCTCGCCCTTCTCCTGTCGCTTTACGGGATACGCGCGTCCCGCAAAACCGCGACCGGGACGGCACGAACCCGGAGCCCTTTTGGCAGACTCCTCAACATCGTCTGCAACCTCGGAAGGCTCTTCAACCTCATGCGCGACATCCTGCTGCGCAGCCTTAAAGTGAGCACCGCGGCGACGCTTGGGCTCTTGGGCCTCCACGGGCTTTTGCTCCTTCGCGGGCTTCTGCAACTCAGCAGCAACCTCGGTCTCAACAGCCTCGGTATCGAGCTCATCCTTTTGAGCCACGGAGCGACGGAAGCGCTCCTGCTGGGCACGGCGCTGCGCATCGCGCTTGCCGCCCCCGCCAAAACCGCCGCGGCCGGCCTTGGCCGTAAAGGCGCGAACGACGTTCTCATCGAGCAGCTCATCGGTATCGATATGCTCGCGCGAAGCTGTTTCTACCGAAGCGGGCGCCTCGACAACGTCCTCGACGGCCTCTTCGGCAGCCTCGGCAAGCTGCTCCTGGACATCGCGAATCTCGGCATGAATGGTATAGAACGCCGGGCGCCCGTTAATGCCGCTGCCCTCGATCTTGGTAACGATCTTTGCCGCGATGAGCTCATCGCGCATCGCCTTGGTGTCACATTCCTTATCGACGGAGCGGAAAATCTGAGCCAGCGCGCTCGACTTGATCTTGAGTGCCTTGCGGCAGAGCAGGTCGTAGGCAACCAGCTTGGCGCGCTCGGCAGAAAGCGACGTCTGGCTGCTCAGACGCTCAGCCAGGGCATCGACATTGTTTTGGTTATCGGAATATACCGTCTTGGCCACGGGGCCCCTTTCATATGTACACATATACGTCTATATGGTACAACGCACGCCCTTATCCACGCAAAACATCTGCGAGAACACTCGGGCGTCGCCCGCTTTTGCATGAAAAAAGACCGGGCCCGCGCAGTCGCGGACCAGGTCTTTCCGAGTCATATGGATGGAACGGTTAGCTCATCAAGCTGACTAGGCCTTGGCAGCCTCGGCGTCGATGGGAGCCTCGGCGGCGGCAGTGCGGCCATACTCGGCCTTGCCCATCTCGGACCACTCGGGCTCCTCGTCGGGCATGGAACCGGCCTCCTTGCCGAAGAACTCCTTGAGGCAGTTGACGGCAACGATGAGGCCCAGGACCATCAGCAGGACGGCGAAGACGAGCTGCAGGCCCTTGGTAGCGGCGACGGAGACGGCGGCCGTGGTAGCGGTAGCCGGGATGGTGCCGAAAAAGCCGTAGGCCTGGACGGCGGTCATGCAGCCCATGGCGCTCTGGACCAGCGAGGTGAAGGTGCAGCAGAGCAGGAAGGCGACGGGCACGTAGAGCATCCAACCCTTGCGGCCGGTGCACTTGCAGAACACGGCGAGGGTGATCATGGTCATACCGCCGAGCAACTGGTTAGAAGCACCAAAGAGCGGCCAGATATTGGCATAGCCACCAAAGGCGAGGGCGAGGCCAGGAAGCAGGGTAACGACCGTGGCGAACCAGGGGTTGCCGAGGACCTTCATGTAGCCGGCCTTGGACTCGATGGCCAGGGCGTCATTGGTCTGGGCAAAGAACTCGGAGAACGAGGTGCGAGCGATGCGGGCGACGGCATCGAGCGAGGTCAGGGCCAGAGCGGAGACGTTCATGGTCATGAAGACGGTTGCGAGCGTGCCGTCAACACCGAAGGCCTGCATACCGCGGGAGATGCCAGCGGCGAAGATCTGGAACGGGGTGGAAGCGACACCGGCGTTAAGGGCGCCGGTACCGGCGGTGTTCATGTCGGAGAACATGATGCCGGCGACGATGATGGCAAGGATGCCGACGAAGGACTCGACGATCATGGCGCCGTAACCGACCTTGACGGCGTCCTGCTCCTTCTCGACCTGCTTGGAGGAGGTGCCGGAAGAAACGAGGCTGTGGAAACCGGAGAGAGCACCGCAAGCGACGGAGACAAACAGGACCGGGAACATCATGCCGGAGGCAGTGAAGAAGCCGGTGAAGACCGGAGCGGTGATAGTGGCCTGACCGTTGACGCCCAGGACGACGATGCCGAGGACAGCGCAGGCGATCATGACGATCATCATGATGGAAGTGAGGTAGTCACGCGGGGTCTTGAGCATCTGGATGGGCATAGCGCCAGCGAAGACCAGGTAGACCATGACGACGGCAAACCACTGGAACTTATCCAGGTAGACCGGGAACTGCATACCGACGGCGAACATGAGAACCATGAGGACCACACCGGTGACGAACTCGGCGGCGCCGGTGAGGTTGAACTTCTTCTGGGCCCAACCAAAGGCGATAGCGACGAAGGTGAACAGGATGGAGATGGTACCAGCGCAGCCGGCGGCATAGGACTTGGTGAAGTCGATGGCACCGGTAGCAGCACCAGAAGCGTCAACGGCCGGGGTGAACATGAACGTCTTGCAGACCATGTCGGTGAAAGCGGCGATGACGATGATGCAGAACAGCCAGCAGAACAGCAGGAACAGGCGACGGCCGGTCCTGCCGATGTACTTCTCGATGAGCTGAGCCAGGGACTTGCCGTTGTTCTTCATCGAGGCGTACAGGGCGCCAAAGTCGTGGACGGCGCCAAAGAAGATGCCGCCGACGAGGACCCAGAGCACGACGGGCAGCCAGCCAAAGGCCATGGCGACGATCGTACCCGTAACAGGGCCGGCACCGCAGATCGAGCTGAACTGGTGCGAGAACGCGGTGAAGGCAGAGACGGGCGAGAAGCTCTTGCCGTCCTTCATGCGCTTGGCCGGCGTGAGGGCCTCTTTGTCAACGCCCCACTTGTTGGCCAGCCATCGGCCATAGCCCAGATAGCCGCAGGCGAGCACCGCCGCGGCCACAACCATGAGCAAAACTCCGTTCATTACATTTCCTCCTCTAAAAAGAACTTCTCAGACATAAAAAATGAGGGCCGTCGGTTGCGCTCGACGGCCCTCATCTTCATCAGCCGCCCGTTATCGTACGGGCTAGCTGTATGTGCTAACCCGCATCAGATAATTACTACGCTGATAATGTTTAGCTGATGCGTGAACATGTCTAAAAAATCCTCTTCAATCATGATGCGAACGATCCGTGCGCGTTCACATCCCCCAGTGGTTGAAAAAGGAGTATGAAACTTTAGTTACCTAAAGTCAACGCAAATTTGTAATGAATTTTCAACTATTTTTGAATTTCTCGGTATAAAACGCCATTGACCTCGGACTTTACCCAACAAAAGTTTTTGCATGAGAGATGCCCCTCGGGAGCGGGCGGGCGTATACAAGGTTTCCTGCTCTACAGTCCTGCTCGCACGGAGAGCACATTAAGTGCTCTCCGGCTCGTGCGGAAC